>RKSA01000170.1 GCA_007571115.1 Gammaproteobacteria bacterium | reverse complement strand
CGAAAAGACGGGCGAAAAGACCGGCAAAATGGCCAGGGGAAGCGACATGCGAACAGGCAAAACGCCAGCAAATTCTTCGGAATGCCGGAGCGCGACATGTTCCAGCTAGTCAAGGACAGCCTGCTCAGCCAGGCGGTCACCCTGTGGACGGTGTTCCGCAAGCTGTTCGTCAAGGCCGACACCGTGCAATACCCCGACGAACAGCCGTACATGTTCCCGCGCTGGCGAGGCCGCATCATTCTCAGCCGCGACCCCGACGGCGAGGAGCGCTGCGTCGCGTGCAACCTGTGCGCGGTCGCCTGCCCGGTCGATTGCATCGCCTTGCAAAAGGCCGAAAGCGACGATGGCCGCTGGTATCCCGAATTCTTCCGCATCAATTTCTCGCGCTGCATCATGTGCGGCTTCTGCGAGGAGGCCTGCCCGACCAATGCCATCCAGTTGACCCCTGATTTCGAAATGGCCGAATACGTCCGCCAGGACATGGTCTGGGAAAAGGAGGATCTGCTCATCGACGGTCCGGGCAAGTACCATGGCTACAATTTCTATCGCGTCGCCGGCAAGCAGGTCGCCGGCAAGGACAAGGGCGAGGCCTTGAACGAGGCGCCTCCAGTCGATGTGCGGAGCCTGCTGCCATGACCGTATTGTTCTATCTCGCCGCAGCGATCGCCGTCGTCTCGACCGTCGCCGTGCTCGTGCAGACGCATATCGTCCACGCCTTGCTCTACCTGATCGTTTCGCTGCTCGCCGCTGCGGTGATTTTCTACGCCCTCGGAGCGCCGCTTGCGGCGATGCTCGAGGCGATCGTCTACGCCGGCGCGATCATGGTGCTGTTTCTGTTCGTCATCATGATGCTCAATCTCGGCGGCAATACCCGCGAGCAGGAACGCGCCTGGCTCGCTGCGCGCGGCTGGCTTCCGCCGGCCTTGCTCGCTGCGGTGCTTCTCGGGCAGTTGCTTTACGTCCTGCAAGGCGCCGAAGGCACCGCCTCGACGCAGCAGGTCGATGCGCTGATGGTCGGCACGCGACTGTTCGGGCCCTATGTGCTCGCGGTCGAGCTCGCCTCGATCCTGCTGCTCGCGGGGCTTGTTTCGGCGTATCACCTTGCGCGCCAGTCGCAAGTGCGAGAGTCGCGCCAGTCGCAAGTGCGAGAGCCGGACCAGCCGCAAGTGCGAGAGCCAGAAGCGCAGCAGGCTGCGCCAGCGAAAAGGGAAGGGTGACGAGTGATGGCAGCCATTCCGCTCGAACACGGCCTGATGCTCGCGGGAATCCTCTTCTCCCTCGGGCTGATCGGCGTGCTCACCCGGCGCAATATCGTGTTCGTGCTGATGTCGCTGGAAATCATGCTCAATGCCTGCGGCCTGGCGTTCATCGTCGCCGGCTCGCGCTGGGAACAGGCCGACGGCCAGATCATGTTCATCATGATCCTGACTCTCGCCGCAGCCGAAGTCGCCGTGGGGCTCGGCCTGATCGTGCAGCTCTATCGGCGTTTTCGCAGCGTCGATCTCGACGTGCTCAGCACCATGAAAGGGTAGGGAAGTGCTTGACCTGATCTGGCTATTGCCGACTTTGCCATTGCTCGGCTTCCTGCTGCTCGTCCTGACCGAGGGTCGGCTTGGGAAACGCGTCGCCGGTTCGATCGGCGCCGGCAGCGTCGGCCTTTCCTTCGCCGTTGCGCTGCTCGCCGCGATCTCCTTCTTGCAGGCGGGAGTCGACAGCCACGTCGTTCCGCTGTGGAACTGGATTTCCGTCGCCGGCTTCAGCCCCGGCGTCAACCTCTATCTCGATGGCCTGTCCCTTGTGATGATGCTCGTCATTACCGGGGTCGGCTTCCTCATCCACGTCTATTCGCTCGGCTACATGGCCGATGACCCCGGCTTCAGCCGTTTTTTCTGCTACATGAACCTGTTCGTCTGCTCGATGCTGCTGCTCGTGCTCGGCGACAACCTGCTGCTGCTCTATCTCGGCTGGGAAGGAGTCGGCCTGTGCAGCTACCTGCTGATCGGCTTCTGGTACGACGAGCCCGCCAACGGCTATGCGGCGCGCAAGGCCTTCGTCGTGACGCGGGTCGGCGACACCGCCATGGCGATCGGCCTGTTCCTGCTTTTCGCCCAGCTTGGCACCCTGAACATCCAGGAGCTGATGCAGGCCGCCGAGCTCGAGTGGGCGCCTGGCTCGGCCCTGCCGGCAATCACCGCGCTGCTGCTGCTCGGCGGCGCCGTCGGCAAGTCGGCGCAACTGCCCTTGCAGACCTGGCTTCCCGACGCCATGGCCGGCCCGACTCCGATCAGCGCGCTGATCCATGCAGCGACCATGGTCACGGCCGGCGTCTACCTGATCGCTCGCACCCACGTCGTTTTCGAGCTTGCCCCCGAAGTGCAGTTGCTCGTCGCCTGGATTGGGCTTGCAACCTTGCTCATGGCGGGCTTCACCGCCATGGCCCAGAGCGACATCAAGCGCGTGCTCGCGTGGTCGACGGTTTCCCAGATCGGCTACATGTTCCTCGGGCTCGGCGTCGGCGCCTGGTCCGGGGCGATCTTCCACCTCATGACCCACGCCTTTTTCAAGGCGCTGCTGTTTCTCGGCGCTGGCGCCGTGATTCTCAGCCTGCATCATGAACAGGACATTTTCCGCATGGGCGGGAAACGCAGGCAGCTCCCCGTGGGATTCCTCTGCTTCCTCATCGGCGGCCTCGCCTTGACGGCTTTTCCGTACACTTCCGGCTACCTCAGCAAGGACGCGATCCTGCTCGCGGCCCTCGATGCCGAAGGCCCGGGATTCTGGCTCTGGCTCGGCGGCGTGGTCGGGGCGTTTTTCACCGGAATCTACACCTTCCGGTTGTTTTTCCTGGTCTTTTTTGGCGCCAGCAGGGGCCACGACGACGCCACCGAGGTGCGAGGCCTTGCCATGCTCGTGCCGCTATTCATCCTCATGGGGCTGTCGCTGTTCGGCGGCTGGATCCCCGTGCCCCTCGATGCCGTGTTCAGCCACGGCACGGGGCATGAGGAACATCACGTCAGCGCCTTGCTGCACGGCATCATGATCGCCGCGCCCCTCGTTGGCATCGCGATCAGCTATTTCTGCTTCGCTTCGGGGCCGAAGCGAGCCGAAGGTCTCGTCGCCTTGCCCGGCGCCCGGGCCTTGCGGCGCTTCTGGCACTCGGGCTGGGGTTTCGACTGGCTCTATGACGCGCTGTTCGTCAGGCCCTTCGTCTGGCTGGCGCGAGTCAACGCCAAGGATCTCATCGACTCCTGCTACGCAGCGCTGGTGGCAGCGACCCGGGCTGGCCATGCCTGGTTCGCGCACAGTCAGACTGGCAATCTCGGCTGGTACGCCTTTTCCATGGCGCTTGGCCTGATTGTCGTGCTTGCCCTGGGGATGCTGTCATGATCGTTCCCTGGCTCATCGCGCTGCTGTTCGTCGGCGGGCTGCTCGCCTGGGCGAGCGAGCGCTTTGGTGCCGAATGGCCGCGCAGGGTCGCCCTGGCAGTGCTGGTGCTCGAATTGCTGCTGCTCGCGAGCTTGCTTGGCGGCTCGCTTCAGGCAGGCTGGCTCGCCGAGTTCAACCACGCCTGGCTGCCGCGTTTCGGCATTTCGCTGCATTTTGCCGTCGATGGCCTGTCCTTGCTGCTGCTGCTGCTCACGGCCTTTCTTGGCATCGTCGCGATCGGCTCGGCCTGGGCGGAAATCACCGAGCGCACGGGCTTTTTCTATTTCAACCTGCTTTGGACCCTCGCTGGCGTGGTCGGCGTCTTCAGCGCCATCGACCTGTTCCTGTTCTTCTTTTTCTGGGAAGTGATGCTGATCCCGATGTATTTCATCATCGCCATCTGGGGCCACGAGAACAAGTTCTACGCGGCGAAGAAATTCTTCATTTTCACCCAGGTCAGCGGCTTGCTGATGCTCGTCGCCATCGTCGCCATCGCCTGGTTCCACTACCTGCAATTCGGCTTCTTCAGTTTCGACTACCTCGACCTGCTCGAAGTCGACATGAGCCGCAACGTCGAATTCTGGATCATGCTCGGCTTCTTCCTCGGTTTTGCCGTCAAGTTGCCGAGCGTGCCTTTCCACAACTGGTTGCCCGACGCTCACAGCCAGGCACCGAGCGCCGGCAGCATCATTCTCGCCGGAGTGCTGCTCAAGACCGGTGCCTATGGACTCGTTCGCTTCGCCGTGCCGCTGTTTCCCAATGCATCGGCCGAGTTCGCCCCAGTCGCCATGACTCTCGCGGCGATCAGCATCCTCTACTGCGCCAAGGTCGCTTTCGCCCAGGCCGACCTGAAGCGGCTCATCGCCTATACCAGCGTCAGCCACATGGGCTTCGTCACCCTCGGAATCTATGCTTGGAACGAGCTGGCCCTGCAAGGCGCGGTCATGACGATGCTCGCCCACGGCCTCAGCGCTGCGGCGTTGTTCATGCTCGCCGGCGCCTTGCAGCACCGCATCCATACCCGGGATCTGTTCGCCATGGGAGGCTTCTGGCGGCACGCGCCGCGAATGGGAGCGATGGCGATGTTTTTCTCCATCGCCGCGCTCGGAATGCCCGGGCTCGGCAATTTCGTCGGCGAGTTCCTCGCCCTGCTCGGTGCCTTCCAGGCGAACCAGGTGCTGACGATCGTCTCGGCGTTCGGGCTGATTTTCGCCTCGGTGTATTCGCTGTGGGTGATCCAGCGCGCTTTCCATGGCAAGTTTCCTGAAGCGAGCCTCGATCCGGGCCGCCTGCCCGATCTCGATCGCCGCGAAATGGCGTACTACTTTGCCATGGTCGCAGGGCTCGTCTGGATGGGAGTGTATCCGCAGTCCTTCCTCGACCTTTCGGCGCCGACCTTGCAGGCATTGCTCGAAGGCCAGGCCGTTCTGGCAACTCCGGGAGCGCCGCAGCCATGATGCACGCCGAAGAGTACGCGATCACTGCGGCAGACCTGCTGCTGCTCATGCCGCTGCTCGTCGTCACCGCGACCTCGATCTGGGTGATGATGGCGATCGGCGTGCGGCGCAACTATTCGTTCGCGCTCGTTTCTACCGTTGCCGGGCTGTTGCTCGGGGCGCTGGCCACCGTGCCGCTGCTGCTGTCGTTGTCGCCAGGGGTGGGCCATTCGCTGTTCACGATCGACGTCGATGGCCATGCGCTGTTCTTCACCGCCCTGATTTGCCTGACTGCGGCCGGGGCGAGCCTCGTCGCCCACGACTACTGGTTGGAGTTCGACGACCATCGCGAAGAGTTCCTGCTGCTTTTGCTGCTCGCGACCGTCGGCGCGATCGTGCTCGCTGGAGCGAGCCATTTCGTTAGCCTGCTGCTGGGGCTGGAAATCCTCGGCATGTCGTTGTACGGCATGTTGGCATACCCGGTCCACGGCCAGCGCCGCGCTCATGGCGAGGCCCTGGAAAGCGCGGTCAAGTACCTGATCCTTTCAGGGGTTTCCTCGGCGATCCTGCTGTTCGGCATCGCCCTCGTCTACGCGCAGACGGGAAGTCTTGCGTTCCATGGCCTCGAAAGCCTGCCGAATGGTGCGGATAGCGGCCTGTCGGTGCTGGCGCTGCTGCTGATCTGTTCGGGGATGGCTTTCAAGCTGTCACTCGTTCCCTTCCACCTCTGGACCCCCGATGTCTACCAGGGTTCGCCGGCGCCGGCCACCGCGTACCTTGCTACCGTGGGCAAGGTTGCGGCGTTCGCGGTGCTGCTGCGCCTCTTGCTGGAAACGAGGGCGATGGGCCTGGTTTCCGTCGTCACCACGCTTTCGGTGCTCGCAACCGTTTCGATCGTTGCCGGCAACCTGCTCGCCTTGCTGCAGGACAATCTCAAGCGAGTGCTTGCGTATTCGTCGATCGCTCACATGGGCTACCTGCTCATCGCGCTCATCGCCGGCTTCCACTCGCAAGGCTCGCTGAGCATCGAGGCTGCGGCGTTCTATCTGCTCGCGTACGCGATCATGACCCTCGGCGCTTTCGGCGTGATCGCACAGCTTTCCTCGGATGCGAGCGAACGCGATGACATCGCCGGCTACCAGGGGCTGTTCTGGCGTCGGCCCTGGCTCGCGGCCGCGTTCACCGCGATGCTGCTGTCGCTGGCGGGAATTCCCCTCACCGCAGGCTTCATCGGCAAGTTCTACCTGGTGCTCGCGGGGGTCGAGTCGGGGCTGTGGCTGCTGCTCGGGGCGCTCGTCGTCGGCAGCGGCATCGGCCTCTACTACTATCTGCGAATCGTCTATCGCATGTTGCTGCCGGAACCTGCCGATGCCTCGCCCTTGCGCGGCGGCGCCACGGGGCTCGCGATGCTGCTCGTGCTGTTCGCGGCATTGATCGTGCTCGGAGTCTGGCCTGCCTGGGTCATGGAAGCGATCAGCAATATCGCGCTTTGAGCGCCGTTTCGCGGCAAAACAGTCTTGCATTCTGCGGCGTGATCGAAATCCTGCCGCAGCCTTGCGATAGCCTTGGGAAAGTCCCGAGCCAGGAGAGCGAAACCGGTGCAACAGATCAGCAAGGTCGCGGTGATCGGTGGTGGCAGCTTTGGCACCGTCATCGCCAGCACTATCGCCGGCAACGGCCACGACGTCGGCTTCTGGATGCGCAGCGACGAACTCGCCCAGGACATCAATAGCCGGCGCGAGAATCCGCAGTACCTGCCGGGCTACGAAATCAGCGAGCGGGTTGTCGCCACCGACGACATGTCGACCGCGATATCGGCCGCGGAACTCGTTTTCGTCGCAGTGCCAAGCCCGGGCTTTCGCGCCGTGGTTCGCGAAATGCTTCGCCATGCCTCGCCCGAGGCGATGCTCGTCAGCGGCACCAAGGGAATCGAGGCTGAAAGCTTCTCGCTGATGAGCCAGATCCTGCGGCAGGAATCGCCCCAGTCCCGGGTTGGCGTTCTCAGCGGCCCGAATCTTGCCCGGGAAATCGCTGCGGGCCACCTCACCGGAACCGTCATCGCCAGCGACGACGAGGATGTCCGCGACAGCGTCCGCTCGCTGCTTCGTTCGGAATCGTTCCGCGTCTACGTCAACGACGACATGCTCGGCGTCGAGCTCGGCGGTTCGCTAAAAAACATCTACGCGATCATCGCTGGCATCGCCGCAGCGCTAGGCATGGGGCACAACACCAACAGCATGCTCGTCACCCGGGCCTTGACCGAAATGGCGAGGTTCGGCAGCGCCCTCGGCGCCGACCCGATGACCTTTCTCGGCCTTTCGGGAGTTGGCGACCTCGTGGTCACGAGCTCGACTCCCCTGAGCCGCAACTATCGGATCGGCTTCGCCCTCGGCAAGGGCCGGACGATCGCCCAGGCCATCGAGGAGGTCGGCCAGGTCGCCGAAGGAGTCAATACCGTCAGGCTCGTCACCGCCAAGGCCGACGAGCTCGGGGTCTACATGCCGCTCGCCCAGGGCCTCTACCGAATCATCGAGGAAAATCGCTCGATCAGCAGCATCCTCTCTTCGCTGATGCTCAGCGAACAGGCCCTCGACGTCGAATTCGTCGCAAGCAGCAACAAGACCCTACGCAACGGCGAGCGGCCTTGAGCCTTGCCACATTTGCAGTATTCTCCAATGCCAAAGCGGGCCTGAACGAGCGGTCTGGCTGACCGCCCTCCTGCCGCAAGGCGCAGCTCGGTAAAGGTATTGGACACAGCCTGTTGCCAATGTGCTGATATGGTGTTATGGTTGTGTACAACACTAGATCAGAAACCGGGAATTCTTGTCTTGAATGAGAACTGGAACAGCAGGGAGCCGATCTATCGGCAGCTTCGCGACCGCGTTGCCGAGC
>RKSA01000146.1 GCA_007571115.1 Gammaproteobacteria bacterium | reverse complement strand
TGCAATTTGTTGGGGGATCGATTAGAATTTCGGGCTTGGTGAGGGTGGGCGTTCGCAGGGGCGCCCCGGAACAGTTGAACAGTTGGCAGGTGTGACAGATGGCGCGGATTACCGTTGAAGATTGTCTTGGCAAGGTGGATAACCGTTTCGAGCTCGTGATGGTCGCGAGCAAGCGGGCTCGGCAGTTACAGACCCAGGGCAAGGATCCCCTGGTCGAGGAGGACAACGACAAGCCCACGGTGCTCGCCTTGCGCGAGATCGCCCAGGGCCTGGTCGGCCCGGAAATTCTCACCGAGAAGCCCGAGCCGCAAATCGGCGATATCGAGCAGGAGATGGAAATCATGCTCGAGCAGCCGTCGCTGGCCGCGCCCCCTGAATTCGTGCAATTCGAAGGGCCGGTTCCTCAGCCCATGGAAAAGCCCATCCCCATGGAAAAGCCTATCGAGGTGCCTCTCGATGCGCCCGTCGGGAAGTCGGCTGAAAGCCCGCCAGCCGAAAGCCCGCCGTCGGCTGAGGCTGAGGGCTAGCCAGGCCCGGGCGCGCATCCCGGGGTTGCATCCAAGGGGCGCACCCGGGGGTCGCATCTGAGGAGCGCATCTGGAGGCCGCATCCGGGAGGTCGCAAATTGTCAACTGCGCAGATCGCAAGCATCGACTCGCTCGCCGAGGGCCTTTCGGGCTATCTGGCAAGGCGGCAAATCAACCAGGTGCGCCGCGCCTACTACTACGCCGAGCAAGCCCACGACGGGCAGTTGCGCCGGTCCGGCGATCCATACGTCACGCATCCGCTCCAGGTGGCCGGGATTCTCGGCAGGATGCACATGGACCATCAGTCGCTGATGGCTGCCATGCTGCACGATGTCATCGAGGATACCGGGATCACCAAGACCGCGATCAAGTCGCAGTTCGGCGTCAACGTCGCCGAAATGGTCGATGGCGTGAGCAAGCTGAGCAAGATCTCCTTCGATTCCCACGCCGAGGCCCAGGCCGAGAACTTCCAGAAGATGGCGCTGGCGATGTCGCGGGATCTGCGAGTGATCATGGTGAAGCTCGCTGACCGCCTGCACAACATGCGAACGATCAAGGCGCTGCCGCGGGAGAAGCGCCAGCGCAAGGCCCGGGAGACCCTCGACATCTACGCGCCGATCGCCAATCGGCTCGGCATGAACGACATGCGCATCGAGCTCGAGGATCTCGCCTTCGAAGCGATGTATCCGTTGCGCTTCCAGCGCATCGATGCGGCCGTGCGCAAGGTGCGCGGCAACCGCAAGGAAATCGTTTCGCAGATCCAGACCTCCCTCGAAGCCTGTCTCGAACGCGAAGGGCTTCCGGGCAGAACGCTCGGCAGGGAGAAGCATCTCTACAGCATCTACGACAAGATGCGCAGCAAGCGTAAGTCCTTTGCCGAAATCACCGATGTCTACGCCTTTCGCATCGTCGTCGATCGCGTCGATACCTGCTATCGCGTGCTTGGCGCGGTTCACAGCCTCTACAAGCCGGTACCGGGCCGTTTCAAGGACTATATCGCGATTCCCAAGACAAACGGCTACCAGTCGCTGCACACCACACTGTTCGGCATGCACGGCCTGCCGATCGAGATCCAGATCCGCACCGAGCAGATGGAGGCCATGGCGAACAACGGCATCGCGGCGCATTGGCTCTACAAGTCGAGCGAGAGCATCCCCAGCAACGCCCACGTTCGCGCGCGGGAATGGGTCAACGGACTGCTCGAGATGCAGCAGCGCGCCGGCAATTCGCTCGAATTCATCGAAAACGTCAAGATCGATCTGTTCCCCGATGAAATCTACGTGTTCACGCCGAAAGGCGAGATCTTCGAACTGCCAAGGGGCTCGACGCCGGTTGATTTTGCCTACGCGATCCACACCGATATTGGCAGCAGTTGCGTCGCCTGTCGCATTTCGCGTCGGCTCGCGCCGTTGAGCGAACCATTGGAAAGCGGCCAGACCGTCGAGATCATCACCGCTCCCGGACACAAGCCGAACCCGGCCTGGCTCGGCTTCGTCGTCACCGCCAAGGCACGGGCGAGCATCCGGCAGTTCCTGAAAAACCAGAAACTGTCCGAATCGACCGCTCTTGGCAGGCGCTTGCTGAGCAAGGCGCTGGCGAGTTTTGGCGCCAACCTCGATGCGCTCCCCCAGGAGGCGGTTGTCGCCACGCTCAAGCAATTGCGGCTCGATTCGATGGACCGGCTGTTCGAGGAGATCGGCCTTGGCAATCGCATGTCCCACGCCGTGGCGCGCCGCCTGCTCGCCTCGGACGAGAATCCCGCCGAAACCGGTTTGGCTGACAGCCTGATGGTCGCAGGGACGGAAAGTTCGGTGATGAACTACGCGCGCTGCTGCACACCGATTCCCGGTGACCGCATCGTCGGCCACATCAGTTCGGAACGAGGTCTGGTGATCCACGTCGACGGTTGCAACAATATCGCCGAATTCAGGAACAATCCGGACAAATGCGTCGAGGTCAACTGGGATCCCGAGGTTCAGGGAGAGTTCCACGTCGAAGTGCGGGTCGAGCTCGCCCAGCAACGTGGCATCATCGCCACCCTGGCGACCTCGATCACCGGCGCCGAAGCCAATATCGAGAAGATCAGCACGGTCGAGCGCGACGCGCATCTCAGCATCGTCATCCTGCTGATGAAGGTCAGGAATCGAGTGCATCTGGCGCGGGTCATGCGCAAGATCCGCCTGATCAAGGCGGTGACCCGGGTCACCAGAGCGAAAAGCCGCAAGATCCGCCGGTCCGTTGGCCGCGCCGGCATCGTCACGCATTGAGCCGCGCTCCGCGCTGGCCATGGGGGAGGTTTGCATGTCCGAATCGCAAGTGATCGAAACCGCTGCCGCGCCAGCGGCGATCGGCCCGTATTCCCAGGCGGTCCGCTCGGGTTCCCTGGTGTTCGTCTCGGGTCAGGTGCCCCTCGACCCGGCGACCATGCGTCTCGTTCCCGGCGGTATCGAAGCCCAGACGGAACGCGTTTTCGACAACCTCGAAGCGGTCGCGGCAGCGGCCGGCACCGAGCTCGGCAAGGCGCTGCGCATGACGATCTATCTCACCGACCTCGGTCATTTCCAGCAGGTCAACGAGATCATGGCCAAGCGCCTGAGCCCGCCTTGGCCGGCCCGGGCGACGCTCGGGGTCGCTGCGCTGCCGGCCAATGCGATGGTCGAGGTCGACGCGATCCTCGCTTGCTGAACTTCGTTGCCGAAGCGCATGACTCGCCCGCCACTCGACCAGCTCGCAGTCGATCGACTCGCGGGAGTCGGCCCGAAATCGGCTGCATCGCTTGCCAGCCTGGGGATTGCGAGCGTCCAGGATCTGCTGTTCCACCTGCCCTATCGCTACGAGGACCGCACTCGAATCACTCCGATTCGGCAGGCCCGCATCGGCGACTGCATCCAGATTCGCGGCAAGATCGCCGATGCCGACGTGCAGACGGGGCGCCGCCGCAGCCTGCGCTGCCTGATCGAGGACGATAGCGGCGCACTCTGCATCCGTTTCTATCATTTCTATCCGCGCCTGCGGAACCGTCTTGCCCCTGGCAGGCTGATCCGTTGCTACGGCGAAGTTCGCCATGGCCGCGAAGGAATGGAAATGTACCATCCCGAATACCACCTCCTGTCAGGAGGGGTCGAGGCCGATGCGATTCCCGAAGCATTGACTCCGGTATATCCCGCAGTCGAGGGGCTTCCGCAAAACCGCATTCGCAAATTGATGGCCCAGGCGCTGGAACTGCTTGCCGATTCGCAGTCCCTGCCCGAATTGCTGCCGGACCGGTTGCTGGGCGACTTCGGCGGTGTCGATCTCGCCGAATCGCTGCGCCTGCTGCACAAGCCGCCTCCGGGAATCGAGCTCGACAGGTCGGGCCGCAGCCACGACAATCCGGCTCGCCGCCGGCTCGCCTTCGAGGAACTGATCGCCAACCGGCTTTGCATGCGCAGGCTGAAGCTCGATGGCTCGGCCTTGCAGTCGCCACGCTTCGGCGGGGCGCAGAAGCTGCCGCGCCGTTTCGTCGAGACCTTGCCGTTTCGCCTCACTGGTGCGCAACGCAAGGTGTATCGGGAAATTCATCGGGATCTGTCATCGCCGGGGCCGATGATGCGCCTGATCCAGGGCGATGTCGGTTCGGGCAAGACCGTGGTCGCGGCCTTGGCCGCCCTGCACGCCGTCGAATCGGGGTTTCAGGTCTGCCTGATGGCGCCGACCGAAATCCTCGCCGAGCAACACTGGCACACCTTCCGGCGCTGGTTCGAGCCTTTGCACGTGCAGCTCGGCTGGCTGACGGGCAAGACCCGCACCAAGGCGCGTCGGCAGGTACTCGAGGAACTCGCGAGCGGCGCTTGCAAGCTGCTCGTCGGCACCCATGCGGTGTTCCAGGAATCGGTGCAGTATCAACGGCTCGGGCTCATCATCGTCGACGAGCAGCAACGCTTCGGCGTGCATCAGCGGCTTTCCCTGCGCGAGAAAGCCGGCACCGGCTCGCTGCGGCCGCATCAGCTCGTCATGACCGCAACGCCGATTCCGAGAACGCTCGCCATGAGCGTCTACGCCGACCTCGATTGCTCGGTTATCGACGAATTGCCGCCAGGGCGAAGCCCCGTCAATACCGTCATGCTTGCCAATCATCGGCGCGAAGGCGTGATCGAGCGCATCGCCTCGGCCTGCGCGAGTGGGCGCCAGGCGTACTGGGTTTGCACCCTGATCGAGGAATCCGAGGTCTTGCAGGCCCAGGCCGCCGAAGCCACCACCGAGCAATTGCGCCAATCCTTGCCCGACATTCGCGTCGGCCTCGTTCACGGCAGGTTCGGCGCTGCGGAAAAAGCCGAAATCATGGAAGGCTTCAAGCAGGGAGAAATCGGGCTGCTCGTGGCGACGACGGTCATCGAGGTCGGAGTCGATGTGCCCAATGCGAGCTTGATGGTGATCGAGAATCCCGAACGCCTCGGGCTCGCGCAGTTGCACCAATTGCGCGGCAGGGTCGGGCGCGGCGCCACCCGCAGCCATTGCCTGCTGCTCTATCAGTCGCCGCTATCGAATTGGAGCCGCGAGCGGCTGCGAATCATCCGCGAGTGCAACGATGGCTTCCGCATCGCCGAGGAGGACTTGCGCCTGCGCGGTCCGGGCCAGGTGCTTGGCACTCGCCAAACCGGCCTGATGAGCTTCAAGGTTGCCGATATCGGCCTCGACAGCGACCTGCTCGAGCAGGTTCGCGACACCTGCGATGAATTGCTGCAAAGCCATCCTGCGGCCACCGAAGCGCTGATTCACCGCTGGCTTGGTGGTCGCAGCGATTACGCGGACGTCTGAACGATGCGGCGGTTCCCTTCCCGAACTTGGCAAAAGCTTTCGTGTTGGCTGCAACAGCGGCCCGGGCTGCGGCGCAAGGCCCTCGCCTACGTCCATCTGACCCGGCTGCATCGGCCGGTAGGCATTTTCCTGCTGCTATGGCCGACCTTGAGCGCGCTGTGGCTCGCCGCCGAAGGGATGCCCTCTTTCGGCCTGCTGTTCGTGTTCGTCGCTGGCACGGTCGTCATGCGTTCCGCTGGCTGTTGCATCAACGACTTCGCCGACCATCACATCGACGGCGAGGTGCTGCGCACCCGGCAACGCCCCCTGGCGACCGGGCAGCTCAAGCGTAGCGACGCTCTGCGCACCTTTGCCGTGCTCTCCCTGGCCGGCTTCGTGCTCGTGCTCTTCACCAATGCGGCGACGATCCTGCTCGCGGTCGCCGCAGTGCCGATCATCGCCTTGTATCCGTTTCTCAAGCGAGTCACGCACATGCCCCAGGTCGTGCTCGGCATCGCCTTTTCCTGGGGAATCCTCATGGCCTTCAGCGCCGAAACCGGCGCCGTTCCCGACCTGGCCTGGCTGCTGTTTGTCGCCAATGGTCTTTGGACGATCGTCTACGACACGCAATACGCCATGGTCGACCGCGAACACGACCGGCGCATCGGCGTCCGCTCGACGGCGATCCTGTTCGGCGATGCCGACAACACGATGATCGGCGTTTTGCAGTTCCTGTTTGTCGCCGCAATGTGGCTGGCAGGGTGGCAGTTCGAGCTCGGTCTGGCGTATTTCCTGGCATTGCTGGGGGTGGCGCTGCTGTTCGCCTGGCAGCAGATCCTCACCAGCGACCGCCAGCCCGAGGCCTGTTTCAGGGCTTTTCTCAGCAATCAATGGGTTGGCGCGCTGCTGCTGCTAGGCATCGTGCTCGGCTAGCGCGGCCTCGACCGGTGCCAGGCGATCAGCCTGGAGGCTGCCGGATGACGAGCGAGGCGCCTGCTCGCCGTGTCACTATGCACGGCGAGGAACGCAGCGTCGAGCTTGGGCAGTTCGATGCCTTGCAGGGGCGGCGGCTCGATGTTGCCGAGGTGGCACAGGGCCTGATCGCCGATGGTAGACTCGTGCTGACGCCGCAGTCAGTGCTGATCGCCGAAGTGTGCTGAACTTGCTGGCGTTGCCGCTCAAAGCCAGAGCGAAGCCAGAACCGCGAACGTGCTCGCGCAAGGATGTTCGGCGAGTCGTGTAGAATGCCCGCTTGTCCGATCAGGCGGCCTGATCGAACCGGCGACGGCGCCCAGATGACCCCGCAACGGACCAAGGCAACGATCTTCGATGTCGCGCGGCGCGCTGGCGTCTCGATCAAGACCGTCTCGCGGGTCGTAAACGGCGAGCCGAATGTTCGCGAGCGGACCCGGGACAAGGTGCTGCGTTCGGTTCGCGAGTTGCGCTACCTGCCCAATGCCGCGGCTCGCGAGCTCGGAGGCAGGCGTTCCCGGGTGATCGGCCTGATCTACGAGAACGCCCAGGAGTTCAGTTATCTGAACGACGTGTTCAGTGGCGCCTTGCGAATTTGCGAGCCGGCCGGCTACACCTTGCTGCTGCGGCCGCTGACCTTGCCCGATCCGGCGATCATCGAGCATATCAGGCAATTCGCGCTGAATGCGCGAGTCGAAGGATTCGTGCTGCCAGCGCCTTTGGGGGATGTTGCGCAAGTTCCCGGCCTGCTGCGCGAGATGCGCATTCCCTTCGCCGCCATTACGCCCCGGGAACCGGTGCCGGACGAGATCAACATTCTCTGCAACGACGAGGCGGCGAGTGCCGCGCTCACCGAGCTGCTTATCGAGCAGGGGCACGGCGCCATCGGCTTCATCAAGGGTCATCCCGACCACGGCGCCAGTGCCAAGCGCTTCGCCGGCTACCGGAAGGCATTGCGCAAGCATCGCCTGCCCCATGCCGAGCGCCTGGTGCGCCAGGGCTACTTCGATTTCGACTCGGGCCGGGCCGCCGCGAGCGAGCTGCTCGATCTGCGCGAGCCGCCAAGCGCCATTCTCGCCAGCAACGACGACATGGCCGCCGGAGTCATCTTCGAGGCCCGCGAGCGAGGCCTCAGCGTTCCCGGCGACCTCTCCATCGCGGGCTTCGACGACACGCGGTTCTCCTCGCGAATCTGGCCACCGCTGACCACGGTCCGGCAACCCATCGTCAAGATGGCCGAAACCGCCACGAACCTGCTCATCGACAAGCTCAACGGCAACAGCGCCGCAGCCCTCGAAGCGCCATTCGAATGCGAAGTCGTCATCAGGGAATCAACCGCCGCCCTCGGCTAGCTTGCCTCGTCCGCGTCAATCGAAATTTGCAGCGGATTCGCGGGCGGGAATTGACAGCGCTGTCAGTTTGCTGGTAAGAAGGGGCTGAAGCATGTCTGCGAGGATTTTCCCATGTCGGCACAGCAAAACGAGACCGCGAACACCGGCGGCGCCTATGT
>RKSA01000247.1 GCA_007571115.1 Gammaproteobacteria bacterium | reverse complement strand
TGCTCAATCTTGTCGAGACAGCGACCTTGACTCGGATTAACGGCAAGCGCCTTGCGCCTACTGCCGGCACGACGCGCTCCGGCGGCGAGTTCGTCAACCTCAACGCGATTCCGCTTGTGATGACCGATCGCATCGAGGTGCTGACCGATGGCGGCTCGGCGCTCTACGGCGCCGACGCGGTGGCGGGAGTCGTCAATATCGTCATGCGAACCGATTTTGCGGGAGTCGAGCTCTACGGCGACATCCAGGGAGTCGCAGCCGCTAGCGGCGCCTTCGACAGGACCGCCAGCGGCATCTGGGGCTGGGCGAGCGATCGCGGCAACAGCAATTTCGTCGTCGCCGCAGAACTGTTCGAACGCGACAAGATTCCCATCGAGCACGGCAATTTCATTGATGCAAACTCGGAGTTTCTCGCACCGGTTTCGAGCCTCGGCCAGGCGCCGCAGCCTGCCGTGTTCAACATTTCGCTGTTCGGCACCGAGGTCAACCCTGCCTGGATCAACCAGGAAGTCGTCGCGCGCAATGTCGCCGAAGGCGGTCTCGGCATTCTCGAATACAGCGACCCGCTATGCGAGTCCCTGCAAGGGACCAGCGGAATCCCGTTCCAGATCGGCAGCTTGCGCGAGCGGCGCGGCGAGCGCAGCGGCGCCTGCCTCGAGGACGTGACCCGCTTCAACTTTCTTGCCAGGGACACCCGGCGAGCGAGCCTTGCCGCAGCCTTCTCCCATGGTTTTGGTGAAGCGGCAGAGCTGTACGCCTTTGCCAGCCACATGGAGAACGAGATCTTTCTCGAAGGTGGCGGAATCAACAACACCGGAGGATCGAGCACTAGTCGCGGCCCGCTCGTGTTCCTCGCAACTCCCGGCACCCATGACCTGGCCGCGCTGGTCGGCGTGGTCGGGCAGCAGCTTGAACTCGGCTATTTCGCTCCGGCGATCGGGCTTGTGCCGCTGACTGCGGCCGATGTGCCGAATCACCCGATCGCCTTGGCGAACGGCGGCCCCAACACGGTGGTCTGGCCGAACGTTCGCGACAACATCCCGCGTAACGGTGAGCGCTCGAACTTCACCAATACCCGGGAGTCGCTGGTGCAGACGGGGCTGCGCGGCGAGTTCCAGGTCGATGGGCGCGACTGGAACTACGACCTCGGCTATTCGTGGTCGCAAACGTCCAACGAGCAGTCGTACCAGACCTTCCACCGGCAACGCGCCGAACTCGCGGTCAATGGCCTGGGTGGGCCCAACTGCACTCCCAACGGAGTTGCCGATTTCGATTTCATCAATGCCCCGGTCGCTGACGGATTCGTTCCGAACATCTACGGCAACTGGGCGAGCTTCGCCTACCAGACGTTCTTTCCGGGCTACGTGTTCATGACCCGGGAAGCGCTCTCCTACGCCTTGACGAGCAACAATCACGGCAAGGACGGCTGCATGTTCTACAACCCGTTCCTCTCCCAGTTCACCAGGCCCAACGTCGTCAACGATCCGCAATTGATGGACTGGATCAACTTGACCGTGCTGCGCACCGACAAGCGCAACACGCTTGGCGTGCTCGATGCCATGGTCAGCGGCGCGCTGTTCGACATGGCCGGTGGCGAGGCGGCGTTCGCGGCAGGCGCGCAATACCGTCGGCGCAATGCCCATTCGATCGCCCCCGCGATCAACGATCCGGGCAGGAACGCGATTCTCGATTACGACGAGAACGGCGTGCCGAACGAGTTCCACTACGTTTCGGACAACCTCGAATGCTCGCAGTGCATCTTCAACTTCGACAACACGCGCACGACCTCGGCGCTGTTCGGCGAACTGTCGCTGCCATTCATGGAAAACGTCGCGACCCAGCTCGCACTGCGCTGGGAGGACTACGGCGGCAACATCGGTTCGGAACTGTCGCCAAAGCTCGCCATGAGTTGGCGACCGGTCGACGAGCTGCTGCTGCGCGCCTCGTACTCGCAGTCGTTCCGCGCACCGAACATCGGCATCATCGAGGAAGGCTTCGAAGCGAGCCTCGTCAGCTTCAACGACCCGATCTCGAACCAGCGCGTTCGCGCCGGACTCGAGGAGCCCAGCGTGGAAAATGGCGAAGTCGAGGAGACGTACACGCTCGGCAGCCCGGCGCCGTCGATCGGCAACGAGTATGCCGACACGCACAACGTCGGTTTGCTCTGGACGCCAGGCGGCAAACTCGAGGGCCTGCGCCTGCAGGCTGATTTCTGGCGCTTTGCAGTGCGCGACCGGGTGCTGCCTGAATCGCCCAATCTGGCGATCCTTCCCGAGATCGAACGCTTCTTGCAGGTGCGTGACGATCCCGGCAACTACATTCTCAACGATTCGATCTCGCTCGACTCGTCACGGCCCAACGTGCCCTGCGACCCGGCGGCGCTCGAAGCCAGGTTCGGCCGCGATTCGGCCCAACGCGAGAACTGCGTCGTCAATCCGAAACTGTATCTGGTTCCGGGGATCCAGCGCAGCGAAGGCAGCGAAACCGCGGATCTCGTCACCCTGACCTTGCGCGCCGTGAATTCGGGCCGGATCAAGGCCGATGGCATCGATGTCAAGATCGCATACCACTGGGCCAGCGAGCTTGGCCGCTTCCGCCTCGGCGCCGATTACACCCATGTGGGGCAATACACGCTGATCGATGTCCCCGGCACCGAACTGGGGCTGCTCAATACCGGTGTCCTCGATGCTGCCGGAACCACGGGCGACGACTTGCTCGTCCGCTCGCTTCCCGACAACAAGGGCCGCATTTCCTTCAGTTGGCAACACGGCCGCCACGGCGTGACCGTCATCAACCGGCACATCGGCTCGTATCGGGATCTGTCCTACGACTCGGTGTACGCCAATGGCAACGACTTCGTGCGCTCACTGGTCAGGCGCGAGATCGACAGCTACCAGAGCTGGGACGTGCAATACCGCTATTCCCACGCCTGGGCCAATTCATCCTACGGCACGACCGATTTCATCATCGGCGCGCTCGACGTGCTCGACGAGAAGCTGCCCTACCGCGAAGCCGGCAGCCTCAACTACGACGCAACCGTGTTCGACCCCCGCGGCCGCCGCATCTACGCCCGCGCCCGCTGGAACTTCTGACCCCGAACGAAGCCCCAGCCTTTCGGTGGTGGGCCGGACGGTTTATTTGTTCTCTACACGAACCAGCACAGGCGGCTGACTGCGGTGGGGGCGCTGCGTTACAATGGGGCTTGCTGATTGGCTGGTCGGCAGGATCGGGCTGGTCGCGTGTTTCATCGTGTTTCATGGAGAATCAGGCAGTCATGTCCGCAGTGCAGACCCAGGACGCCACGGCGATGTTCTTTACCGATCAGGCCGCCGACAAGGTGCATCGGCTGATCGCCGAAGAGGGCAACGACAAGCTGAAGTTGCGCGTTTTCGTCACGGGCGGCGGCTGTTCGGGCTTTCAGTACGGATTTTCCTTCGACGAGGAAGTCGCAGACGACGACACCGTCATTCGCAACAAGGGCGCAAGCCTGCTCGTCGATCCGCTCAGCTATCAGTACCTCGTCGGCGCCAAGGTTGATTATGTCGAAGGGCTCGAAGGGGCGCGCTTCATCGTCGACAACCCGATGGCCGCGACCACCTGCGGCTGCGGCGCTTCGTTTTCGATCTAGCAAGCACAGGCGTTCCACCGCGCGGCCTCGTTCGAAGCCACCAGAGAAGTGGTTCTGCACAAGCGTGCCGGCGGAGGGATACCGGCCGGGGCCTTGTTAGTCGGCGCTGGCCGTGTCGTTTCGCCCTAGCAAGGTTTCAGCGTCGAGGGCATCGAGCTGTGCCAGCAGCGATTCGGTGTGGCTGTTGAAACGGTCCATTTCATCGGCGCCGATTCCCGGCGCATGGCGAACGAGTTCGTGGACGCGGCTCGGATCCTGGGCCACGCCGTCTTTGCGCACTTCATAATGCAGATGGGGCCCCGTCGCGCTTCCGGTGGCGCCGACGAAGCCGATTACCTCGCCCTGGCGGACCCGCACTCCGGGAGTTATTCCCTGGGCGAATCTTGACAGGTGGGCGTAGCGAGTTTCCAGGCCGCCATGGTGGTCGATGATGACGATATTGCCATAGGAGCCATAGCGCGAAGCCCGGGTGACGCGCCCATCGCTGGTGGCCCGGACCGGCGTTCCGGTTGGCGCGGCGTAGTCGGCGCCCTTGTGCGCGCGGATCGTGTTGAGGATCGGATGCCTGCGATTCGGGTTGAAATGCGAACTGATGCGGATCACGTCGAGGGGGTTGCGCATCAAGGTCGCCTGCATGTTGCTGCCATCGGGGCCGAAATAGCCGACTTCGCCGGCAAGATTCTCGTAGCGCAGCGCGAGATGCTCTTCGCCCTGATTGACGAAGCGCGCCGCGAGCATTTCTCCCTCTCCGACGAGTTCGTCATCCAGGTAGAGCGTTTCGTAGAAGACGGCGAATCGGTCGCCTGGCCGGGTGTCGAGGATGAAGTCGATCTTGCCGCCGAGGATTTCGACCATGCGCATGCTTTGCCTGAAGGAAACCTGCTCGCGTTCTGCTGCCGCGAACAGGCTCGATGAAACCGTGCCGCTTTTCATTTCAGCCGCCACGCGTGGCACGTGCCGCACCCGTTCGACGCCGAAGCGGCTGCCGTCGCGGCTGAACACGAGCTCGTCGAGGGGCGAGCGAGTCAGCCGGAACTGTTCGAGCCTGCCAGATTCGTCGAGCTTCAAGGCGAGCTTGTAGCCTTCCTTCATGACGTTCAGGCTCTCGGCTTCGGCGCCGCTGCGCAACAGCAGCGACAGATCCGCAGGATCGATCTCCTGCTCGGCGAACAGCTTGCTCAGCGAATCGCCTTGGCGGACTTCCAGGCGCCGCCAGTCATCCGGTGGCGTTGGCGGTTGCTCGGGGGGAGGCGCCACGGCAGGCGTTGCGGCATCGGGCAACGGCAGCTCGGCTGGCGGCGGTGGCCCGAAGGGAAGCCCCATCGCCATGGTCGACGTCGGCTCGGCTTCGGCAGAAACCGAAACATGCAACTGCGCCAAGGCGACGAGCAACATGCCGCCGCCGACCACTGCAAGCAGCGAAAGCAGCGCTACCAGCGATTGACGGCCATCGACCCGCGACCGGCGTTGCGTGGACAGGATGCTGATGATCGCTCCTCCCATTGAGCGGCTACTGAGCATCGATCAGGATCAGGTCACGACAGCGAGGCGCAGAACGCCGCTGCATCTCGACCTGCCTTGCGGCGGAATCGCATTCTGGTAATTTTCCTGTTTTGGTTTCTGCTTTGGTGGCTGTTCTGATCGCTGTTCCGGCCATGGCGAGAGTCACCAGACCCTTGTTCTGCCCCCGGGCAGCCAACTGTTGTAATATCGACGCCCTGCGCATGATAGCCAGTTTCAAGGAATCAAGCCACTGTGACACGCCCGGGCCGGAACAAGTTCCCATGAACTTTCGTGGCGCCACCATGGCGCATGATTCGATACTCGCCGACCTCGCCTCGAGGAATCTCGTTGCCCAGCTCGCAGGTGGCGAGCAACTGCGCGACCATCTTGCCAGCGGCAGCCGCACGGTGTATTGCGGATTCGATCCTACCGCCGAAAGCCTGCATATCGGCAATTTGCTGCCATTGCTCGCCTTGCGGCGTTTCCAGCTTGCCGGCCATCGCCCCATCGCTCTCGTCGGGGGCGCCACCAGCCTGATCGGCGACCCGAGCTTCAAGGACGCAGAGCGCCAGCTCAACCCGCAAGACCTGCTCGAGCAATGGGCCGAGCGAATCAAGCCGCAGCTCGCGCGGTTTCTCGATTTCGACTGCGGCGGCCATTCCGCCTTGCTCGTCAACAACCTCGAATGGACCCGAGGCTACGACATGCTCGGCTTCCTGCGCGACATCGGCAAGCATTTCTCGGTCAATGCCATGGTGCGGAAAGAGTCGGTGCGGCAGCGCATCGAACGCTCCGACGAGGGGATCTCGTATGCCGAGTTCAGCTACATGGTCTTGCAGGCCTTCGATTTTTCCGAGTTGTGCAAGCGCCACGATTGCACGATCCAGGTCGGCGGCAGCGATCAATGGGGCAACATCACTTGCGGAATCGAGCTGACCCGGAAGCTTCGGCAGCGCCAGGTTCACGCGGTGACCTTCCCGCTCATCACCAAGGCCGACGGAACCAAGTTCGGCAAGACCGAATCGGGAACGGTCTGGCTCGACCCGGCGCGAACGTCTCCCTACGCGCTCTACCAGTTCTGGCGCAACGCCGCTGACGCCGACGTGTACAATTTCCTGCGCTTCTTCACGTTCCTGCCCCCTGAGCAAATCGACGAGATCGAGCGCGCCGATGCCGCCTCGAACGCGCGCCCCGAGGCCCAGGCGATCCTGGCCCGGGAGGTCACCGGCCTCGTGCACGGCGAGGAAGGGCTGGCAGCCGCGCAAAGGATCGCCGCAGCGCTGTTCGGCGGCGACGCCGCAGGGCTGCGCGAGGAAGACCTGGGGCAACTCGAGCAGGACGGCCTGCCTTGCCTCGATGCGGCGCCGGGAACTTCCCTGCTCGAAGTGCTCGTGGCAAGCGGCCTCGCCAGGTCGCGGCGCATCGCCAGAGACCTCGTCAGCAGCGGCGCGATCAGCGCCAACAACGTCGTCCTGACCGCCGAAGACGAGCCCCTCGCCCCAGTCGCCGCCCTGCACGGCAAGTACTTCATCATCCGGCGCGGCAAGAAGCACCACCACCTCGTCAAGCTGGCAGCAAAATGAAGTCCGTCTACTCGCCGGAATACAGACGTCTCGTCCACCGGCTTCGTGAGGCCAGAACCGAGGCGGGCCTGAAGCAGGACGAAGTCGCCAAGCTGTTCCAGTTTTCTTCCCGAGGATTCGCTGGTGTCGAAGTAACGGTCAACCCGAGGTGATGTCTTGTACCAAGCTCAACTGACATTCGATCAAGGCGAGGAAACTGCGAGATACGTTTACGTCTCTTCGTTCAAGACGCAACTTTTGAAGTGGGTCGGGAACAAGCAGAGGTTCGCAAACGAGATCATCACCTGCTTCCCGATCGACCACGGAACCTACCACGAGCCGTTTCTTGGCAGTGGCGCCATCCTGGGGACTCTGGCGCCGAAACGCGCGATCGCCAGTGATGCATGCAAGCCCTTGATGGGCATATGGAGGCTCCTCCATGACGAACCGGACCGGCTGGCCCTGAGCTATCGCCGACGATGGGATGAGTTCATGGAAGATCGCGAAGCGACCTATGAGAGGGTAAAGGAGAGATTCAACCAGAATCACAACGCCGAAGATCTGTTCTTCCTGGCGCGGTCCTGCTATGCAGGCATCATTCGCTTTCGCAAGGATGGGTACATGAGCACTCCGGTCGGCCCGCACCGCCCCATTACCCCGGAGTCGGTGGAAAATCGCATCAGGATATGGCGGAAGCGAACGGTGGGCACCGACTTTCGATGTCAGGACTTCGCCGAGACCATGCAATTGGCCAAGGCTGGGGACCTGATCTATTGCGACCCCCCGTATGCCGACACGCAAGCGATACTCTACGGAGCGCAGGTGTTCTCGCTGGGCCGCCTCTATTCCGAAATCGCTGCGGCGAAAGAGAGAGGAGTCTTTGTCGCACTGTCGATAGACGGGGAAAAGAGATCGGGTCGCAAGGAGATCGATGTCGGCATTCCCGACGGGCTGTTCGAGACTGAAAAGCAGATCAACTGCGGTCGCAGCATGTTGCGGCGCCTGCAAATGGAGGGGCAGACCCTTGAGTCCGAGCTGGTGGCGGACAGGCTGCTCCTGACGTGGGCGGCCAAGGCGTAGCTCGTTCCAAGCCAGACCGATTGCCCAGGCCTGACAACCTTTCATCCTCGTTGCCGCATGTCCGATGCGGGCATTGGTGGTACCATCCATCGCGATGGAACGTCTGGCTTGCGATTGCGGTTCGAACTCATGGCGCGGCGTGTCGAGTATGATGAAGGGGAAGTGCTGGACAGGGCGCTCGAGCAGTTCTGGAGCGAGGGCTACGAGGCGAGCTCGGTGAGCAAGCTGCTCGATCACTGCGGCATCAATCGCGGCACGCTGTACAACTCGTTTTCCGACAAGAACACCTTCTTCAAGATCGTCATCGCGCACTACGACACGCTGCTCGAGCAGCAAATCGCTGCGTCGCTGAAGAATCCCGCGCTGGGAACGTGGCGGTCGATCACGCGCTTCTTCGGCGAGGCTGTGGTCAATGTGCCGGCGCGGCAACGCAACTGCGGCTGCCTGCTGGTCAATTCGCTTTGCTCAAGCATCAACTATGATGCCGAAGTCAAGCGCGTGCTGCGCGCATCGCTGAATCGCTTGCGCAGGGCCTTCGTCGAGCGGCTTCGCGAAGCGAAAGCCAAGGGCAAGCTGCGGAAGGGCCTCAACGAGCACCTCGCAGCCGACATCCTCATGAATGCCCTGTACGGCATCCGCGTCAATTCGCGCAATGGCAAGAGCGCGCGGCAACTCCGGGAAATCGCCAGGCACACGATCCGCTCGCTGAAAAGCTAGCTTGTGTTTCGAGCGAGCCGATCACGACTTGCCTCGCGCCCTCTTCGCCTGTGCCGCGCTCAGCTCACGTGGGGCTCGATCTGTTCGAGCCACTCGCTTTCATCGGGCTTGGCGAGGTTGTCGAGGTCGCTGACGTGGGACGACGGGTCATCGACCCACTCGCGCAGCGCCGGGCCGCCATTGATGACGTCGATGGGAAGCTTGCCGGTCTCGTATTCATAGGGGAAGTCGCGCCAGATCGGGTATTCGGGGTAGAGCTGGCGAATCGCCTTGAAGGCGAGCGCGACGAGCCGCCAGGGCTTGAATTCCCGATGCTCGTAGCCGCTGCCATCGGCATGGATTTGCACGCCGTGGCACAAGGTGCCGACGTGCTTGTGAAAGGTCGGCTCGAACCAGCACTCGCGCAGGCGGCATCCCTGCAACCAAGCCGGCGCCATGTCGTGCATTGTCTGCAAGACCGAACGCGCATCGATGTCGGGAGCTCCGAACACTTCCAGCGGACGCGTCGTGCCGCGGCCTTCCGACAATGTCGCGCCCTCGAGCATCACCGTTCCCGGAAAGGCGCGCGCCATCGCCAGCGTTGCTGCATTGGGGCTCGGATTCACCCACGACCGTTCGGCAAGCGGCCAGCCAAAGCCCGGCGCTTCGGCCGGCTGCCAGCCTTGCATCGCGATCACGCGATATTCGACGTCGAGGCGGTAATGGTCGATGAACCATCGGCCCAGTTCGCCCAGGGTCAGCCCATGACGCATCGGCATCGGCCCGGCGCCGACGAAGCTCTCCCACCCCGGGCGCAGCAGCGGCCCCTCGACGGGGCGGCCCGCAGGGTTTGGCCGGTCGAGCACCCAGACCGACTTGCCGTGGGCGGCTGCAGCTTCGAGCATGTACAGCAGCGTCGTGGCGAAAGTGTAGATGCGGCAACCGAGATCCTGGAGGTCGAACAGCGCGACGTCGAAGCTTTCCATCATTTCGCTGCTCGGGCGGCGGACCTCGCCATAGAGGCTGAACACCGGAATGCCGTGGACAGGGTCGGCAAAATCCGGCGACTCGATCATGTTGTCCTGCTTGTCGCCCCGCAGCCCGTGCTGAGGCCCGAACGCGCAAGCGATCTGCACGTCGCCGCATGACGCGAGCGCGTCCAGCGAATGCACGAGATCCCACGTGACCGAAGCAGGATGCGCCACGAGCGCGACGCGCCTCCCGCCCAGCTCTCCACGCAACTGCCGCTCCGCCAGCAAGCGGTCAATCCCGAATTTCATGATGTTCCCGCTGTCAATGTCACGGCACAATTCGCTTGAGTAATTCCCATAATACCACTAAAATACCGATCAAATGGATTGGGGAATTTCGGATTCGCAAGAACCCGTCCGAATGCACACCCGAGGAGCCAGAGCGAGCCATGCCTACAGAGAACGCAAGCGAGCGATTCGCCGACATCGACCGCTGGTCGACCCATAGCGCCGTCAGCGCCATGTTCGAGGCGCAATTGGCGGCGATCGCGGCGATCGGTTCCGAACTGGCAGTGATCGCCGATGCTGCAGAAGCGGCGTCGAGGTGCTTGCTCGAAGGTGGCCGCCTCGTCTATGCGGGAGCGGGGACCTCGGGAAGAATCGCCATCCAGGACGGCGTCGAACTCGGGCCGACCTTCGGCTGGCCCGACGAGCGCGTCGCATACGCCATGGCTGGAGGCGAAAACGCGCTTCTGCAAAGCGTCGAGCTTGCCGAGGACGACGTCGAGGCGGCGCGGCGCGACCTTGCAGCGATCTCGATCAAGGCAAACGACGTGCTCGTCGGCGTCGCTGCGAGCGGCAGGACCCCCTACACCGTCAGCGCCATCGAGGCGGCGAACGCTGCCGGGGCGCTGACCATCGGCATTGCCAACAATCGCCCGTCGCTCTTGCTCGAAAAGGCCCGGATCGGCATTTGCGCCGAAACGGGAAGCGAAGTGATCGCCGGCTCGACGCGAATGAAGGCCGGCACCGCGCAAAAGGCGATCCTCAACATGTTCTCGACTGCGGCGATGATCCGTTGCGGGCGAGTCTACCAGGGCCTGATGGTCGACATGGTGATTTCCAACCGGAAACTCCACGATCGCGCCGTCGGCATGATCGAGCGGCTGGCAGGAGTCGAAGAGGCAGTCGCTGCGGCGGCGCTCGATACCGCAGCAGGCAACATCAAGGCAGGCGTGCTCGTCGCCCTCGGCGCCGAGATTGACGAGGCAGAGGCGCTGCTGTCGCGCTGCAATGGCATATTGCGCACCGCAGTTGACGATTTCCACAGCAGTTCCTCAGCGCAGGAGGCCCTGCAATGATCGATCTCGCTCCCGACAAGGAGAGCAGCACGCCGCTCTATCTGCAAATCGCCAAAAGCATTCAGCGCCACATCAGCGAAGGCCATATCGCCGGAGGAGAGGCACTCCCTTCCGAGCGCGACCTGTGCGAAATCACCGGAGCATCACGCGTGACGGTGCGCAAGGCGGTCGATCAACTCATCGAAAAAGGGCTGCTTTGGCGCAAGCAGGGCTCGGGCACCTTCGTTTCCGACCGCATCGAGATGCCAGCTTCGCATCTTGGCGGATTCAGCGAGGATGCCCGCTCCCGTGACCAGCAGCCCGGCTCGATCTGGCTGATCAGGACTTACGCCAATCCGACCACGGAAGAGGCTGCGAAGCTGAAGATACTCGAGTCGTCAACAGTGGCGCGCCTGGGTCGCATCCGCCTGTCGGAGGGCGAGCCGCTGGCGATCGAGCACGCCATCGTCGCCAAGTCGCACCTGCCACCCCTCGAGGAAATCGGCGATTCCCTCTATGAGGCGCTGGAAACGAAAGGCAACAGGCCCCAGCAAGGCCGGCAGAAAGTCCGCGCTGCGCTTGCCTCGCCCACCGAGGCGGCGCTTTTGTCGATTCAGGAAAACAGCGAGATCCTGCGCATCGAGCGACTCACCTGGCGCGACGATGGCACCATGATCGAATTCACCCGCTCGGCCTATCGTGGCGACAGGTACGAATTTGTCACCGACATGCAATGAGCCCAGGCGCTTGCAGCGAACGATTCCAGAGCCAGCTTGCGCCATAACGAGATCCACCAGCCAGGAACTGTCATCATGCCCGTTCGCCAACCCGAGCACCCCGCCACGAGAATGCATCAGGAAGCCGGCGAAGCCGCCGCCATGATCGCCCGGCAACAGCAGCGCAATTCCGCGCTCGTCGGGCAAATCGCCGCCAAGGTGCGGGACGTCGCGCCGAAGCTCATCCTGACTTGCGCGCGAGGCAGCTCCGATCACGTCGCGACCTATGGCAAATACCTGTTCGAAACGCGGCTCGGCCTGCCGGTGTGTTCTTTTGCCCCCTCTGTGGCGTCGCTGTACGCAGCGCCGGCCGATTTGCGCGAAGCCGTGTTCATCGCGATTTCCCAGTCGGGCCGCAGCCCGGACCTGCTCAGCGCTTCGCGGGCCGCCAAGGCCGGCGGCGCCTATGTCGTCGCCGTGGTGAACGACGAGGCGAGCCCCCTCGCCGGGCTTGCCGACGATGTGCTGCCGATCGATGCTGGCGAGGAGCTCAGCGTTGCCGCCACCAAGTCGTGCATCGGCTCGATGGCTGCGCTGTATCATCTGTGTACCCACCTGTGTGCCGAGCGGGGCGGCGAGCAGGCGATGTCCGCAGCGCTCGCAGATTTGCCCGGAACGCTCTCCCAGGCGTGGTCCCTCGACTGGCCCCAGGCCCTGGCGCCATTGCTCGATTCCCGGCAGGCCCTCGTGCTGAGCCGGGGAATCGGCCTTGCCGCAGCCCAGGAAGCGGCGCTGAAACTGAAGGAGACTTGCACGATCCAGGCCGAGGGGTTCAGCGCGGCTGAAGTTCGCCATGGCCCCATGACGATCGTCGGCAAGGGCTTCCCGGTGATCGCCATCGCCACCTTCGACGCTTCCCAGGAAAGCATCGACAGCGTGTCGCGGGAATTTCTCGAGCGTGGCGCGCGAGTGCTCGTTGCTGGCGAACCCGTTGACGGAGCAGTCTGCCTGCCGGTGCCACGCGCCCCCGATTCGAACTTGCAGCCGCTGGTGTTCCTGCAGGCCTTCTACAAGTTCGCCAATTCCCTGTCGCTGCAACGCGGGCTCGATCCTGACCGGCCCAAGAGCCTGCGCAAAGTGACCGAAACAGTCTAGGCCGGGATCATGAAAAACCTGACGTTTGCCAATGGATGCATCGTGACGCCGAATGGCCTCCTTGATCGGGGCCAGGTCACCGTTCTCGAAGGAATCATCACCGAAGTCCGCGAATCGGCTGCGGTGGATGAAAAGAGTGCAACGAACACCGCTATCGGCGCCATCGACAATGACTTGCACGGCGCTGGCACCTCCATCGATGTCATCGACCTGCAAGGCGACTACCTGCTTCCCGGATTCGTCGACGTGCAAGTCAACGGCGGTGGCGGCCTGCTCTTCAACGACGACCCGAGCGTCGCAACGGCAAGCCGCATCGCCGCAGCGCATCGCGCTTTCGGCACGACGAGCCTGCTGCCGACCCTGATTAGCGACGACCTCGCCAAGGTCGAACAGGCGATCAGCGCCATCGACGAGGCAGTTGCTGGCGATGCGCCGGGAATCGCCGGAGTCCACATCGAGGGGCCTTTCCTCAACGTCGAGAAGAAAGGCATCCACGACGCGAGCAAGCTGCGGCCATTGTGCGACGATGCCGTCGCGATCCTGACTTCAGCCAGGCACGCCCAGGTCGTCGTCACGCTGGCGCCCGAGTGTGCGCGGATCGAGCAGATCGAGCGGCTCGTCGAGGCTGGCGTCAAGGTCTGCATCGGCCATAGCAATGCGAGCTTCGACGAGACCCGCGCCGCGCTGCGGGCCGGAGTTTCGGGCTTCACCCACCTCTTCAACGCGATGCCCCTGATGCAGTCCCGGGCGCCGGGGATCATTCCCGCAGCACTCGAATCGAGCGCCTGGTGCGGAGTCATCGTCGATGGCAAGCACGTGCATCCGGCGATGCTGCGCCTCGCCTGGCGCGGCAAATCCGATCGCAGGCTGATGCTCGTCACCGATGCGATGCCGATCGTCGGTGCCGACACCGACCATTTCTTCCTCGGCGGGCAGCGAATCAACGTTGCCGATGGCGCTTGCCAGTCCGCAGAAGGAACGCTCGCTGGCGCCGCACTGACGATGATCGACGCGTTGCGCAACGCACTCGAAATGTTGCAGCTCGATCTCGAGCAGGCATCAAGGATGGCGAGCCACAACCCCTGTGCGTTTCTTGGTATTGCCGATCACCTCGGCGCCATCGCCCCGGGGCTGCGAGCCGACTTGCTGCGAGTCTCGCCGGAGCTCGAGATCCGGCAGATCTGGATGGCTGGGCTTGAGCAGAAAATCCAGCAGAGAGCCGGGCAGGGGATTGAGCAAAGGGCCGGGCAGCAGAACCACCGGCTCGCGGCAACGGCATAACGCCGCCGCCACCGCTTCAGCGCGGCGGCGAATCGGCAGGGCAGCCCGAACGCGCCAGGATCAGCGCTCCATCGAGGGAATCACCCTTGGCTTCGCTCAGCCTTGCCGCAGTGCGTTCGCGCAGCCACGGCCGCAGGCGCTGGGCCAGCCCGCCAGCCAGTGCGCATCTTGGCGCACCCTTGGCGAAAATCGTCTCGATGAAGCGTTCGATGTGCTTGACTGCGTCCTCGACGATCGAACGAGCGATCGGGTCGTTCTTTTCCGCGTAGTCCATGATCATCGGAGCGAAGGCTGCGTAGTCGCGTGGCGTCGCCTCGTCCATCCACTGGATCGCGCGGCTCGTGTCGTGATCGAATTTGGCAGTCACCGCAGCGCTCAGGGGAGTTGGCTCGGTGCGGCCGTCGAGGGCGCGCAGGGCGTGACGCATCGCGCTCAGCCCCAGGGCGGCGCCGCTGCCTTCGTCGGAAATCGGAAATCCGTAGCCGCCGATCATGGTTCTGGTGTTGCCGACCTTGATGTACGCGACGCTTCCCGTCCCCAGCACGAGCGTTGCGCCGTCCTCGCCGAGGTGGGCGCCGAGATTGGCGATCACGGCATCGGATTCGAGCCGCACCGAGCGGAACGGGAACTCGAGACCGGAAACCGCCCGCAGCATTCCCGGGCGCGAGATTCCGGCGATTCCCATTCCCGCGACGACCGAGGGCATGTCGTCCTGGCCGAGCCCCGCTGCGGCAAGCGTGTCGTTCGCCACCGACAGCAGCACCTTGTGCAGGTTTTCCAGGCCGATTCGCGTATTCGCCGTGCCTGCCTTCGCCTCGCCGAGAACGGCGCCGCCGCGCCCCGTCAGCCGCGCCCTGCAATGGCTGCCGCCAGCGTCAATGCCGAGAAAATATCGCAGAGCTTGTGTTTGCACGGTTCGCATGGGTCAATGATCCAGGTCGCGGGCCTCGTTGCCCGGCCTGGCCGCTTGCTTCCCGGCCATGCAGACGGCGATCGAAACGCCAACGCCGATCAGCAACTGCCAGGGAAACGACAGCGACTGCAACGGCGGCCACAGGCCGAGCGAGTCGACGATATAGCGTTGCTGCAGCAGGATCGTCACGAATCCCGCAACGAGTGCGGCGATCACCGAAAGCGACGAGCCGCGCCGGGTGAACACCGCAGTGAAGAACACTCCGAGCAGCCCCGCGTAGGCAAAGGCCATCACCGCCAGGGCGAATTCGAGCAAGGCCATGTCGGTGTAGCGCTGCCAGTAGAAGCATAGCACTGCCATCGCTGCGAGCAACACCGCGAAAAGCAGCATTCCCAGCCTGCCGGCGAACACGTAATGCTCGGGGCTGGTCTCCGGGGCGCCTGGCTGCTGCGCTGCTATCGCCTCTTTCCAGGGGCGGTAGAAGTCGCTGACGAGCACCGAGGACATCGCGCTCAGGCCCGAAGTCATCGTCGAGATCGCCGCAGCGACGATGCCGGCCGTCGCCAGCCCGCGAACGCCGGTCGGCATTTCAGTCAGTATGTACGACATGAAAACGGTGATGCTTTCGCCGTTGAATTCGGGAACGAGCTCGCCACCGTTCGCCGAGGCCATCAGTTCGGGGCGGTCGTAGAGCAGATGCAAGAGCTGGCCGATCGTGACGAAGACGAAAACGATCGGAATCGCCACCAGCGACGAGCCGATCATCGCGCGCCCGCCTGCCTTGGCATCGCGGCACGTCAGCAGCCGTTGGGTGGTGTCCTGGTCGAGGCCAAAATTGCCAAGATTGAGCAGGAACAGCCCCGTCACGATCGCCCAGATCGTGAAGGGCTTGGAGAAATCGAAGGAGAAATCGAACAGCGTGAGCTTGTTCGTTCCGTCAGGAGGCGCCTCGCGCAGCGCCGCGACCATCTCGCCAGGAGTCAGCGACAGTTGCGACCAAATGCTCACCAGGGCGATCAACGCCGCGCCAAAGTAGACGATGAACTGGCCGAAATCGCTCCAGATCACCGAACGGACTCCCCCCATCAAGGTCAGCCCCAGCGAGAACAGCGTGATCACGCCAACCGCGAGGATCACGCTGCGCGGCTCGATGTTGAAGAACAGCATCATCGCGACTGCGGTCGCCGCGATATAGACCCGCGCACCGCTCGCGAACACCCGGCCGACGAGGTACATCGCCCCGGTGGCGCGTTTCGCCGCCTCGCCGTAGCGGATCGCGAGCAGTTCGTAGACCGTCGTCACTTTCAGCTCGTAGAAACGCCCGATGAGGAAGCGAGTCGCGCATAGGGCCGCCAGGATGCCGGCGATCGAGGCCGAGAGATACGTGTAGTCGCCACGAAAGCCTTGGTCGGGCCCGCCGAGGAAGGTCGCCGCTGACTGGGTCGTCGCGATCACCGAGAACATCACGAGCCAGGCCGACATCTGGTTGCCGCCGAGGAAATAGTCTCCCATCGAGCGGGTCGGCCTGCGCGAAAGCGCCACGCCGCCGCCGATCACCGCAGCGAAATACAGCGCGATGACCGACCAGTCGATGAATGTCAGCGGAGTCGACATGGCATCGGCAACGCTGTCAGCGCCGGGAATTCCGGCTTGGTTTCATGTGGTTTCAATCTTGGCTGCTCCTTCTCATTGCATTGTTCCTGGCCACATTGCTTCTGGTCACATGATGGTCATGCAGCCATGCAGTCATGGCGGTTCTGCCTTGCGCGGCGCCGCGCAGAGCCCTCAGCGGAAACTTGCCCGCAGCGAAACTCCCATAGCCCTGCCAAGCGAATCGTATTCGCTCAGCGTGCCGAAGAAATTGCCTCCGGCGCGGGGAATCGGCGGTTCGTTGTCGAAGACGTTTTTCACCCCGAAAGTCACTCGCACGGCCTCGTTGACGTCGTAGCTCGCGGTAAGGTCGAAATAGTCCTGTGCGTCGATCGTATCGGAGCGATCGCCGGCATTGGCGACTGCGCCGATTCGCCGCCACGAGAGCTGTGCGCTGATCGCGCCTCGCCATTGGCTCGAGGTCCAATGCAAGTCGGCGCGGTGCTTGTAGTCGGGCTGCAGGAAACTCGCGCCATCGCCGCTGCACGAGCCGCCGAAGGTCGCCTGGCAGTCGGTCGCAGGAACCGTCGCATTGGCCCTGCGGCTCTGGTCGACGACGATGGCAGCCTCGTAGCTGAAGCGGAAGCGTTCGCCAGCGGCGCCGAACACGTCGAGCGGCACCTTGAGGCGGATGTCGTAGCCGTCCTGCTTCAGGCTTGCCAGGTTGAAATCGTTGACCAGCGCCTGGCTGATCAGGCCCGTCGCGGGGTCGCGCAATACCGCTCCGCAAAGCGGATTGCCGGGGCTGGGATTGTCGATATAGCAATCCTTCAGCGCGGCGATCGGTTGTATCACTCCCACCGCATCGTCGATCTCGATGCTCACGTAATCGACGATCAGGCTGGCGCCGGGGTAGGAATTCGGCGTCACGACCACGCCGAATGTCGTCGTTTCGCCTTTTTCGGTCTTGATGTTCGGATTGCCGCCGTAACTGTACACCGCCTTGCTCGCATCGAACGGCGTCCCCGGAGCGGCCGCCCCTTGCGCCGCGCATTGCGAGGCGTCGCCGCGCCCGTCGAGGCAGGGGTCGCCGTCAAAGCGGCCACCGAGGCGCGGGATGAAACGGGGGCTCGCCGGGTCGAATAGCGAAAGCGGCAGGCGTCCTTCCGGCCCCGCGAATTCGCCGAGATTCGGCGAGCGAACCGTGGTCTGGCGCTGGCCGCGAATTCGCAGCTCGTCGTTGACGATCCAGCTCAGGCCGATCTTGTCCGCGTCGCCCTTGCCGGTGGTGGAAAAATCAAAGCGGCGGTAGGCGCCTTCGAAATCGAGCCGCTCGAGCAGTGGCAGATCCGCAAGCAATGGCACGAGCAGCTCGCCGAACAGCTCGTTGGTGTCGAAGCCCGCATCGATTGCGTTGACTCCGCCAAGACCAAACGCCAGGCCGTTTTGCAGCGCGATTCCAGGGGTCTGGCGACCGCTCTCCTCGCGGTATTCGTATCCCGCAGCAAAGGCCACGGCGCCAGCCGGCAGCTCAAACACGCCGGCGCTGTCTCCTGAAACCGTCAAGCCGCCGACCAACTGGTCTCTCATGCGGTCGGAATGGACGATTTGCGTGCCGAAGTCGCTGAAATCGGCACCGGCGCCGAAAATGTCGACACTGTCAGCAAGCGCGGCGAAACGGCTCGCGCCTGCCGAACTGTTGCGGATGGCATTGCCGAAAACCATCGCATTCTCCTCGACGCGGCCGTACTGCGCGTGCAGATCCCACGAAACGTTCGCGGAAAAGTCGCCGCGCAGGCCGCCGACGACCTGGAAGCTGTCGCGGCCCGTTTCGGTCCGTTGCATCCCCAGCCCCAGATTCTGCTCGACGTTGACCGTCGCCACGCCGTCGACGAAGGTCAGCAGCCCCGCAGCCTGGGAGGGCAGAAACGGGTTGTTCTGGGAAATCGTCACTCGCTCGTTGACGCTGATCGGCGTCTGCCCCGTCGATCCGGCGCCTGTGATGTCAATGTTGGTGAACAGGGCGCGCCCGTACAGCTCGACTTCGGGAAGCAGCTCATAGCGCAGCAGCAGGCTCGCGTGCAGCCGCTGCAAGGGCTGGATGAGCAGGCGGTCGGGAGTGACGTCGCTCGTCTGCCGAGTCGAGTGGAACGCGCCGTTGTCGTCGAACGCGAACAGATTGCCCGATGCGACATCGATAAAATTGCCGCCTTTGGACGGGATACTGGTGACCGTGCCAGCAGTGAAGTCGCGCTGCCCCGCGAGCAGTTCGAAGCGCTCGGTATAGCTCAGATAGCCGACCAGATGGCCGCTCCCGCCGTGCAGCCCGGCGCCGCCGATCAGTTCGAGGTTGACGCTTTCGCCACCGCCATCGGGCGCCTCGGCAGTCGCCGTCAGGCGGAAGCCGTCGAATTCGTCGTCGAGAATGAAATTGACGACTCCCGAAACCGCATCGGCACCGTAAATCGCCGCTGCGCCTCCGGTGAGCACCTCGACGCGCCGGATCAGTCCCGTCGGCAAGCTGTTCGTGTCCACCGCGTTGCGAAAGCTGAACGGCACCGCCCGGGTGCCATCGATCAGCACCAGCGTGCGGTTCTGGCCGAGTCCGCGCAAGTCGATCGTCGACGAGCCGAGCGAGTCGCCCACCGTGGCGCCGGTCGCGTTGGC
>RKSA01000098.1 GCA_007571115.1 Gammaproteobacteria bacterium | reverse complement strand
CGGCGCCGTCGATTCCGGCGACCTGTCCGCGACGCTCGGCCTCATCGGTCTGCGTCGCGATCTGTCCGAACTCGGCGCAGCGCGCCTGTCCTGGGTCGGTGACGTCGGCGCAGCGCGTCTCGATGCATCGGCAGGCCCGAGCCTCGGCGGAATCGCAGCGACCTCGAGTCGCCTGCGGCTGGGGGTCGAGGCGGCGTTCGGCGGCCCGGGGCCGTGGAGCGGCCAGATGCGGCTCAGCGGTCGCCACGACGGTGGCGAGGATATTTCCGGCTGGGGCGCCGAATGGCTCGGCGCGCTCGCCTGGTCGTCGGGGCGCTTCGCTGCGCGCCTGCAAGGCCGCATGCTGCTTTCCCACGAGGTTTCCGGCCACGAGGACCGGGGCTTGAGCCTCAGTCTTGGTCTGCGCGCCCGGGGCAACGGCACGGGCCTGTCGTTCGCGCTGGCGCCGACCTGGGGAAGCATGGGATCGTTCGGAGGCGGCATCGGCGGCGCCACGGCAGGCCAGAGCTTCGGCAGGCTCGAACTCTGGGGCAACGAGCGCATGCGCTCGCTCGGTGCCGCTGCAGGACGCCAGCAAGCGCTTCGAACCAACTGGACGGGCGAACTGGGATACGGGATCTCACTGGGATCAGGTGCAAGGCTGCTGAGACCCTACGCCTCGTACCGGCACAGCGCGTGGCGCGCCGGAATCGAGCTCGAAGGCGATTGGCTGATGCGCCTCGAATTCAGCGACGCAAAATCTCGCCCAGGCGCGTTCTCCGGCAGCGCAGCTCTGCCGATTCAGACCGGTGCCGCCATGCCAGAGGCTTTCGGTGCTGCTCAGGAAGTCGAGAGAAACGCTTCGGGCAATGGTGTCGGAGTCGAGCTTCGCCTCGAGCGACGCTTCGGCACTGCCAAGGGCAGCACCGAGCTTCGGGCCGACTGACAGGCGCCAACCCCCCCAGTTGTGCCTCAGCAAGAAACCCGGTGGGCGCTAGCCACGATTCCGGCTGGCCTGCTCGGTTCCACGATCAACTCATGATCGCCTTGGTTTCGAGGAGTTCCTCGAAGCCTTCGACTCCCCGTTCGCGGCCATTGCCCGATTTCTTGTAGCCGCCGAACGGCGCGGCGAAGTCGGGCCCGGCGCCATTGACGTGTACATTGCCGGTGCGCAGCTTTCGCGCGACCTGCCGCGCGTGGGACAGCTCGCCCGAAACGTAGCCAGAAAGGCCATACTCGGTGTCGTTGGCGATCTCTACCGCGTGCTCCTCGTCCTGGTAGCCGATGATGCAAAGCACCGGGCCAAAAATTTCCTCCCGGGCGATCGTCATGTCGTTGCGGACACCGGCGAAGATCGTCGGTTTCACGTAATAGCCGGCATCGAGCCCTTCAGGCCGGCCAAGGCCGCCGACAACGAGCTCGGCACCCTCCTCAATGCCTGTTTCGATCAAGCCTTGCACCTTGCTGAATTGCGCTTCGCTGGCAACGGGGCCGAGCCGCGTCGTTGCCGCTTTCGGGTCTCCCACGATGGTTTTCGCCGCCGTTGCCCGCGCGACCTCGACGGCTTCCGCCATGCGCGATTCGGGGACGAGCATTCGCGTTGGCGCATTGCACGATTGCCCGCTGTTGCCAAAGCAGCCGATCACTCCGCCGCTTACCGCCTTCGCGAAATCCGCCGCGTCGTCGAGAATGATGTTGGCCGACTTGCCACCGAGTTCCTGGGTAACCCGCTTGATGCCATCGGCGGCGTTGCGCGCGACTTCGCGCCCGGCCCGGGTCGAGCCCGTGAAGGACACCACGTCGATTTCCGGATGCGAGGAAATCGCTGCCCCCACGGTGGGCCCATCGCCATTGACCAGGTTGAACACACCCGCAGGCAGGTCGGCTTCGGCGATGATCTCGGCGACCAGATAGCCGCTGACCGGGGCAATCTCGCTGGGCTTGAGCACCATCGTGCAGCCCGTGGCGAGCGCTGGCGCAACCTTGCAGGCAATCTGGTTGAGCGGCCAGTTCCAGGGAGTGATGAGCCCGCACACCCCGGCCGGCTCCTTGACGATCAGCAAGCTGCCGCGGCGTTCCTCGAACGAGTAGTTCCGCAAGACCGAGACGATATGCTGGAAATGGCCGAGCCCGTTGCCAACCTGGGCGGTCGAGGCGAGCCGCATCGGCGCCCCCATTTCGTCGGAGATCGCATGGGCCAGTTCGTCGGCCCGGGCCTTGATTGCGCCGATGATGCTCTCGATCACCTCGATGCGCTCCGCGACGCTCGAGCACGACCAGGCAGGGAACGCCGCTCGCGCCGCTCGCGCCCAGCTTCACTCCCCATGTGCCCAAGGTCATGGTCAGCTGTGAGCAGGCCAACCGCATTGCCTACAATATCATCAAGGAGGTTGGCTATACGCCGACCCAACTCGTCATCGCCACGCCGGAGCGCCCCGGACTGCTGGAGGGGACGCGCCCACGCCAGGACGGCCAGGACATTGCCCGGGTCAGGCTGACCTGCACCGACGACGGCGTCGATGTCGAGAGCGAGTATGGCGGCTTGGCCGGCTTCGGGGCCATGAATCAGCGCTTTCCCGAGTATTTTTACGAACGTTTCATTGCCACCACAGAAATCCTGTACCGCTACAAGCCG
>RKSA01000034.1 GCA_007571115.1 Gammaproteobacteria bacterium | reverse complement strand
CCGCAGGCGGCGCCACCCTGCTGCTGGCAGCCCTCGATGCTTGCCGCCCGCTTGCATGGACCCGGATGGATTCCGGAATTTTCCCCCGGAGCAATTCCGCTGCAGCATCCGGAAAGCTGCCTGAAACGGCAGGAATTCCGAAAGGCACTGAACCTGTTCAACTCTGGTTTGCCAGGCCGAGATGGGTTTGCTTGCGGGCTGTCAGGAGGTCGACAGTTGGTCAAGGTCCAGTCGGGCGCTTTCGACGTAATCGCGGGCCGTCATATCTTCCAGGCGACAGGCGATAGGGGGATCAAGACGGAACCGGCCAGTTTGATCGAAAAGGGCAAGCCAGCGACCAAGGAATATCGGCCAATTGGCAGGGGAGCCCACAGGGTCTGCCTCTTTGATGAACCACCAGTTCAGCACGATCTCGTCGGCCTGCCAAGAGGGTTCGGCGTGTACGCGGATTTCGCGAAGAGCCCGGAGATGGGTTCCTTCATCAGTCTGTTTGTTGTGCCTGTTGGAAAGACGCCTACTCAATCGCTGAGCTGCAGCAACGAAATCGTCGGGAAAGGCGAACCGCGTTCGCTTGCGCGCAAGGGCTTCGGTGAAGTCCCTGAGCTCATCGTCCGATTCCAGGCCCCTACTGTGCTTCCATCCGGTGACAAGGGCCTTTTCGACGGTCATCGTGCGGTCGAGGTCAGCAACGAGATGCTTGCTGGCAGTGGCTGGAACATAGGCGAAAGCGGGCCGTTTCAAGCGCCGGATTTCTTCCACCCATAGCTCGGACACGTCGATTAGCGGCGCGAGTTCGACGAACGGTCGCTCGCGGCAGTGACGAACAACATCGCAGGTCTGGCTCAACATCACTACACCGGCCACTTCATCGAGCACCGGGGTGGTTCCGGTTTCGATGGTTTCGCCCTCGTTCGCACGGGCATCGGCCATCTGGGTTGATGCAGGGCTATGTGCGCGGGACAGGTCAGCCAGGTGAACAAACTCCAGGCCGACGTCAAGAGAGAAATCTCCTTGGCGCCAAGCCCGGAGAGCTCGGTCGATCGCCTGCCCGTCCTCGTCCGACAGCGACATGAGGCTCTATTCCGCCGCTCTGGGAGTCCGCTTGACACGAGCGGTTCGGGCCTTGGCAGGAATGTCGGGCCGATCATGTTTCGCCCCCAAAAGAAGCGTTGGCGGCGGTGGTCGGCGAGTATCCGAAGCGTCGTCGGAACGAGGCATATGCTGGGGTTCGGCCATACGTGTGCATGCGGCATGGCGGGCAGCTTCGTCGAAACGGCCGACCTGAAGAAGATCAAGCCTGGAAATTCCTGTATTCTGGTCGACGGCGAGCAACAAGGCGCGGGTGTAGGGCTGACTGCCTCGGTCGAGCTGGCGAATGGCTACCAGCATCCGGCGAATTGCTTGATTTTGTTGTGCGCTCACAGGCTTGCCGTTCGCCCAGTGATGGATGCCGCGCCGTGAGACATCGAACAAATCGCCAAGCTCCTGCCACGTAAGTCCGGATCGGCGACGAATCTCCATGATGGCTTCCGCTGCGGATTCCGCAGGCGCATCGGAAAAATCAAGCTGTCGTCCCAATGTGCGAAGCATAAAGCAAGCCGCCATCCATACAAATTCGTCCACCAGTCTACCACACGCAAAACAGAGTGCGATCCACGTGCTTGAGTGAGAGGCCGACCCTGCTGAAGTGCGGCTTGGCGCACCGAATGTTGGCACTCGGAACAAGTACCGATCCGCAGCCCGGAAAGCAGCATTTTCACCGGCAGGATCGGGCTGGCACGAATTGCCGAAAACCGGGGCGGCTCGTTGAGTTGGTTCGCGGTTTGGCGCAAAATGGGGGCTTTCCGCCGCTAGCTGGCGTTGCTTGGAGAGGTCGTCATGCTTTACCGCAATTCTTTTTTCCTGTTGTTCACGGCTCTTGCATTGCTCCTGGGCGGTTGCGGCCCTCAGGTCGAGACTGAGGCCGAAACCGAAGCCCGGGCCGAAGCTCAGGTTCAGGAGCAAACCGAGGTTCAGGGCGAAGCACAGGTTCAAGCCGAAGACGAGGCCCGGGTTCAAACCGAAACCGAGGCCCAGACCGAAACCGAGGCTCAAGCCGAGACTGAGGCCGAGATCGAAGCCGAAACCGAGGGCCAAGGCGAGGCCGGGACTCGAGCTCGGGTCGACGGCGAGGCGCTCGAAGCTGCTGGGATCAGGAGCTTCAATGCGCCGGGGGAACTCGTTTTCGTTAGCGGGCAGCCGACCCAGGGGCAGATCGAGACCTTGGCCGAGGCTGGCATCCGCCACGTGGTCAGCTTGCGTGCAGATGGCGAGATCGACTGGGACGAGTCGGCGCTGGTCTCCTCGGCCGGGATGGAGTTTCATTCGATTCCCGTCTCCGGTGCCGAAGACGTTACCAGCGCGAATGCCGAGACCCTCGAACAGTTGCTTGCGAGCCTGGCGGGCGAGCCGGTGCTGCTGCATTGCGGCAGCGGCAATCGCGTCGGCGCCTTGCGCGCGGTGACGGCCCGGGACGCTGGCGCGAGCCTCGAGGATGCTCTTGCTGAAGGGCGCCGCTGGGGGATGACTCGCATGGAAACCACCGTGCGGGAAATCCTGCAATAGCGCCGCAGCGGTAAATCCGGCGAGGATGGCATCGTGCTGCCATGACCACCAAGCGCCCCGCTGACCCAGCCATCGAAACCGATCGCCAAGAATGGCTTGAGGCAATCAGGGACATTCGCGACCACTACGGCGCTGCCGGGGTCGGCAGCATTCTCGGCAGCTTGCGCGAATGGCAGCTCCGCGAATGCGGCACCGCTGCGGCGCCTGTTTTCAACACGCCGTACCTGAACACGATCGCGCCAGAACATCAGCCCGACTACCCCGGCGACTTGCAAACCGAGCAACGGCTGGAAAACCTGCTGCGCTGGAACGCCATGGCGATGGTCTTGCAAGGCGGCGATGCCGGCCTGGGTCTGGGCGGGCATATCGCGACCTATGCATCGGCGGCGACGCAGATCGAAGTCGGCTTCAATCACTTCTTCCGGCAAAAGAGCGAAGACTACGGCGGCGACCTGGTGATCCTGCAGCCCCATGCGGCGCCTGGAGTCTATGCCCGGTCGTGGCTCGAAGGCACCCTCGACGACGGGAAGTTGCGCAACTATCGGCGGGAACTCCAGCCCGGAGGCGGGCTTGCCGCGTATCCACACCCACGCTCGATGCCTCAGTACTGGCAAGTCGCCAATGCTTCCATGGGGCTGTCGACGCCCATGGCGATCTACCAGGCGCGCTTCGCCAAGTATCTGGAAAACCGCCGCCTGAAGCCAAAGCTTGGTGGCAAGGTCTGGTGTTTCATCGGCGACGGCGAAACCGACGAGCCCGAAGTCCTTGGCACGATCAACATCGCCGCCAGGGAACGGCTCGACAACCTGATTTTCGTCGTCAACTGCAACCTGCAAAGGCTCGACGGGCCCGTGCGAGGCAACGGCAAGATCATCCAGGAGCTCGAAGCATCGTTCCTCGGCGCCGGCTGGGAAGTCATCAAGGTCATCTGGGGCAGCGGCTGGGACCGGTTGCTCGCCCGGGACGTCAACGGAACCCTGCGCCGCCGCATGGAAGAATGCCTCGACGGGGACTATCAGCGCTATTCGGTATTGCCTGGAGACCGGCAGCGCGAGCATTGGGTCAATGGCAATGCCGAGCTCGAAGCGATGATGGACTCGCTGAGCGACGAGCAGGTTCGCGAGATCAAGCGCGGCGGCCAGGACGCAATCAAGCTCTACGCCGCCTATGATCGCGCGATTCGCGCCTCGCGGCCCGTCGTCGTTCTGGTCAAGACCGTCAAGGGCGACGGCGTGGCGGGTGCGGCAGGAAGCAACGCCGCGCACCAGAAAAAGAACATCAGCGCGGAACAGCGAGTTGTGATCGCGCGCTCGCTGGGAATTCCGCTCGACGACGGGCAGGCGGCCCGCGCTGACTTTTTCCGCCCCGCCGAAGATAGCGCGGAAATCCGCTACCTGCGAGCCTGCCGCCAGGCGCTTGGCGGCAGCCTGCCAGCGCGCAGCAGCGAATGCCCCAGGCTTGCGGCGCCAGCGCTGACGACCTTCCGCAGCCTGCTCGGCGAGATCGAGCGGCCCATTTCGACGACCCTGGGCATGGTGCGCATCCTGCACAGCTTGCTGCGCGAGCCGTCGCTCGAGCGCTACATCGTGCCGATCATCCCCGACGAGGCGCGCACCTTCGGCCTCGAAGGCCTGTTCCGCGTTGCCGGAATCTTTTCCTTGCAAGGCCAGCATTACACGCCGGTCGACGCGGGAACACCTCTCGCCTACCGCGAGGCCGAAGATGGCCAGATCTTGCAGGAAGGAATTTGCGAAACCGGCGCCATGGCCTCGTTCCTGGCGGCGGGAACCGCCTGGTCGATCCACGGCCTGCCGATGATTCCGTTCTATTTCTTCTATTCGATCTTCGGTTTCCAGCGCGTCGGCGACATGATCTGGGCCTGTGGCGACATGCTTTGCCGCGGTTTCCTGATCGGCGGAACTGCGGGACGAACGACGCTGAACGGCGAAGGCCTGCAACATCAGGACGGCCACTCGCAGCTCCTCGCCAGCACCTTCCCCAGCCTGAAAAGCTACGACCCCGCCTTCGCCTGCGAACTCGCGGTGATCGTTCGCGAAGGAATCCGGCGCATGTACGAGCAGCAGGAGAACATCTTCTACTACATCACCACCTACAACGAGAACCATCCGATGCCGGCGCTGCCCGAAGACGAAAGCTCGCGGGAGGGGATTCTCGCCGGCGCCTACCGTTTCGATAGCGACGAGCCAGCGCCGGACTGCGAATTGCAACTGCTCGGCTCGGGGTCGATCATGCAACAGGTGCTCGCGGCACGAAAGCGCCTGGCCGACTGGGGATATTCGTGCGCGGTCTGGAGCGTGACGAGCTACAACGAGCTGTATCGGCAGGCCGAGGCCTGCGAGCGCTACAACCGCCTGCACCCCACAGCGAAGCCGAGAGTTCCCCGGGTTCGGCGCCTGTTCCCCGACGCCAGCGCCGTCGTGGTCGCAGCCACCGACTACATGAAGGCGCTACCCAATTCCATCGCCCGCTGGATGCCCGACAACTACCTCGTGCTCGGCACCGATGGCTACGGGCTATGCGAAACCCGCGCGGAGCTGCGAAGCTGGTTCGAGGTCAGCGCCGACCACATCTGCCACGCGGCGCTGACGGGCCTGTATCGCGCCGGCAAGCTCGACGCTAGCGAACTCGAGGCGCGAACCGCCGAGCTCGAGGTCGACCCGGAACAGCCAGACCCAGCCCTGCGCTGACAATCCCGCAAGGCCGGGCGGCGGATGATTCGCTACTGCTTGTAGATGCGGCCGTCTTTCATGACGAAGTGGACCTGGCCCATCAAGGCGATGTCCTCGGTGGGGTCGCCGGGAACGGCGATGATGTCGGCGAGCTTGCCGGCCTCGATCGAGCCGAGCTCGTCGGCGCGGTCGAGCAGCACCGCCGCAGGCAGCATCGCTGCGGTGAGCGACTCGATCTCGGGCATTCCCGCCTCGACCATGTAGCCGAACTCCTTCCAGTTTTCGCCATGGGGCGAGACCCCCGAATCGGTGCCGAACACGATCAGCACGCCCTCTTCGTAGGCCCTGGCGAAAGTGTTCTGGATGAGCGGGCCGATCGCCCGGGCTTTCGGTCGCACGGTTTCGCTGAAATAGCCTTCGGTTTCGGCCATTTCGGCGACGAACTTGCCGGCCATGATGGTCGGCACGAGTGCGGTGCCGCGCTCCTTCATCAGGCGCATCGTTTCCAGGTCCATATAGCTGCCGTGCTCGATCGAATCGACTCCGGCGAGCACCGCGCGCTTCATTCCTTCCACGCCATGGGCGTGGGCGGCGACCTTGAACCCGTAGTCCTGGGCGGTATCGATGACGGCGCGCAGCTCCTCGTCAGTGAACTGGGCATTCATTCCGCTGGTCGCCTCGCTCAGCACGCCGCCGGTGGCGGTGATCTTGATCAGGTCGGCGCGGTCCTTGTAGCGCTGCCGCACTGCTTGCGCCGCATCGGCAGCGCTGTTGACGACGCCTTCCCGGGGCCCTGGGTTGCCCGTCAATGCGGCGTTCACGCCATTGCTGGGGTCAGCATGGCCTCCGGTGGTGGCTAGGGACTTGCCAGCGGTGAGCACTCTGGGCCCGAGGATATGCCCGCGAGCGATGGCATCGCGCAAATTGATCGAGACATTGTCGTTGCTGCCAAGGTCTCGCACCGTGGTGAAGCCCGCGAGCAAGGTTCGTTCGGCATAGCGAACGGCACCGAGCGCATAGTCGGCCGGGTCGAGCCGGAAGCGGTCGGAGAACGCGGTCGGGCTTTGTTCCCAGACAATATGCACATGGGCGTCGATGAGCCCCGGCATGCAAGTCGATCCCGTCAGAGCCAGCGTCGTTTGCTCATGGCGACCGTCGTGGACCGCGGCAATCCGGTTGTCGCGGATCTCGATGGTCTTGTCCTCGTGTACCGCAAGCGCTACTCCATCGATCATCCGCCCGCAATGGATGAAGGTCTGCGCCAGCGCACCGTGGGCGCACAGCAGCAGCATCGCTGCGGTCAGTCTTTTCAATGCGATCATCGTTTCCTCCTGCCCGTTCTGCCCCCGAAGGGCGTGCGGGAGCGGCTTAGTGAGTCATCGAATACATCAGGTAGTTGATTCCGAGCCGGTACGCCGAATTCGCGTAGCGGGTCGGGTAGGCGGGGTGGTGGGTGTGCTCCCAGCCGTCCCCCATGTCGGAATTCCAGTTGATGAGCACCATGATGCGGCCGGCATCGTCGAAAATCGCGTGATTGCTCGCGTGGTCTATGCCGCGCTCGCCGACTTCGTCGGTGCGGTACAGCGCCGGAATCATCTGCGGGCCGTCGATGTCGTAATAGATGTGGAAAATCTCGTGGTCGGGCGTCAGCTCGACGATCTCGCGGCCTGGGAAGACCTCGTTAAAGGCTGCCTGGAAATTGTCCCATTCGAGCTGCCCCCAGAAATCGTCGATCAGCAGGAAACCACCGCGCAACAGGTACTCGCGAAGGTTCTCCAGCTCGGCCGGGCTCAGCGCGATGCCGCCATTCTGGCCGACTTCGAGCATGTACAGGAAGGGATAGTCGAAAATCTGTTCGTCGTCGAGCCGCAGGACAATGGGATTGTCGAGCACCCTGATATTGGTGAGCCGCGAGACGCCGCGCAGGAAGTTCTCGTCGGCGTCGGGGAAGTCGATCGTCCAGTTCTCGAAACCGGCGCTGCTGACGTAATGCGTATCGAACTGCACGCGAACGAAGTTGAACTCGCCGGCATCGTCACGATCGATCGGCGGGCTCTGGGCAGCCGCCGCAGCGCCAAGCGCGAGCCATGTCGTCAAGAAAAGCAGTGATCGCATCAGGAATTCCCCAAGTCAGCCCAGCAAGTGTCCCCCCATTCGCCGCCAGATGCAACCGCCAGCCTGGCCCCATGTTGTAAACGATTTAATCTGTCCAGTTTTAGAACGAGCAAACCCTCCGGCCTCTCCTGGGCGGTTTTTCGACTTTTCGCGGGTGCTCTGAGAGGCCAAGTCAGTTCCGACTCCAGAGAGGCGGCTGGTCGCTGACCACGACCTCGGTGAAGGCGATGTCGCCGATCCGCGTCCGCGACTTGACCTCGCCGGTGAGCGGGTCGAGCACGATCACCGAATCGTTGATCGACATCGCCACATCGCGCCTGCCGGGAAGCGGCGTCGCATGATGCTGCTCGCCGTTCTGCCGGCCGAAGCCTCCTTCCGCCCGCTTCGCG
>RKSA01000182.1 GCA_007571115.1 Gammaproteobacteria bacterium | reverse complement strand
CGGATGGAACGGCGGCCGATCTTGTCCTCGTAGGCTGGCCCGATTCCCCTGCCAGTGGTTCCGATCTTCGCGTCGGCGCGAAGCCGCCCCTCGCGAGCCTTGTCGATCTCGGCGTGGGATGGAAGCAGCAGCGGACAGGCGCTGCTGATGCTGAGCCGGTCACGCACTTCGAAGCCGCACTCCTCGAGGCGCTCGATCTCGCAAAGCAGCGCCTCCATGCTCAATGCCACGCCGTTGCCGATCACGCAGCGAACGCCAGCGTGCAAGATTCCCGAAGGCAACAGGTGCAAGACGGTTTTCTCACCGCCGATAACCAGGGTGTGGCCGGCGTTGTGACCTCCCTGGAAGCGCACCACGACCTCGGCCTGCCCGGTCAGCAGATCGACAATCTTGCCCTTGCCTTCGTCGCCCCATTGGGCGCCGAGCACCACGATGGTTTGCGTCATGACTTTTGCGCCTGGTCGTTGCGGATTCCCAGCACGACCCATTCGCCATCCTGGCGCGCCAGGCGGCGGTCGCAGCCGAGTTCGCCGACGAGGCCATTATCGACCGCAGCGCCGACGTCGTGGATCACGGTTTCGCCGACTCCGCGCAGCTCGGCGACTTTCGCTTCCAGCCTGGGGCAGTCGTGGTCGGGAGCGAGAATTGCCGGGCGGCGCCGGAATTCCCTGCCGGTCAGGCGCGCCAGAATTTTCAGGTCGCTGTCAAAGCCGGTCGCCGGGCGCGCGCGACCGAACACTGCGCCGATATTGTCATAACGGCCTCCCTTGGCGACAGCGCGGCCATAGCCCGGCGTGTACGCAGCGAAGACGATTCCGGTGTGATACTGATAGCCGCGCAGCTCGCAAAGGTCATAGTCAAGGGAGAGCCCGGGAATGCGCTTCCTGACCCCCGCATCGATCGCCAGCAACTCGTCAAGGGCGGTGCCGACCGCAGCGGGAGCGTTGCCAAAGGCGTCACGCGCCTGGTTGAGCACCTCTTCGCCGCCATTGAGCCTGACGAGCCTGGCGAGCATCTTGCGCAATGCCGCATCGGCGACATGGAGCTCGAGCAATTGCTCGACTTCGCCATAGGCCTTGCGCTGCACGGCCTCGAACAAGGTCTGCTCGGCTTCGGCTGCCATTCCGGCGGCGGCAAGCAACGAGCGATAGATGCCAACGTGACCGAGCACCAGATGGACATTCGCAACCTCGGCCTGGCGCAACATCGCGAGCATCAGGCAGATCACCTCGATGTCGCAGGCGACCCCGGCGTGGCCGTAGAACTCGGCGCCGACGCGGATCGGCAGCCGCGACGCCTGCAGGCCTCTCGGCAGAGCGTGTACAACGCTATCGGCATAGCAGAGCCGCACCGGACCTTGGCGCTGCAGCCTGTGGGAGTCGATCCGCGCTGCCTGGGGAGTGATGTCGGCACGGATGCCGAGCAATTGCCCGCTCAACTGGTCGATCAGCTTGAAAGTGTGCAAATCGAGATCGCGAGACGAGCCAACGAGCAGCGAATCGAGAAACTCGAGCAAGGGAGTGATGACGAGCTCATAGCCCCAGCAGCGGTACAAGTCGAGGATTTCCCGGCGCAGGCCTTCGAGCTTGCGCGCCTCCTCGGGGAGGATCTCCTCGACGCCATCGGGCAGCAGCCAGCTTTTGGCGGAATTCATTCGGGTTCCCGTCAATTGATGATGTAGAGCAGGATCGCGCCGCCGAACAGCAAGGCCAGGCCGACAGCGCGAACGTGGCGCTCGGACGCTTCGGCAAGCGTCAGCACGATGCGCTTCCAGGCGCCCGGGTTGAGCGCGGGCAACAGGCCCTCGATAACGAGGAGCAGACAGAACGCTAGCGCTAGATCATGCCACATGGAAGCTCGGCTCGCCGAAAGGAATCCACGCCTCGACGGCGACCGGGGCCGCGAGAGTTCGCGCCGCAGCGAACTCGCCGCTCAATCACGGCTGGGCGGAATCGAGATCCTTCAGATACTTGAAAAAGTCGCTTTCGGGATCGATCAGCAGCACGTCGCCCTTGTTCTTGAAGGTTTCGCGATACGCGTTCAGGCTGCGGGTGAAAGCGAAGAATTCGGGATCCTTGTTGTACGCCTCGGCATAGATCGCGGTCGCGCGAGCATCGCCCTCGCCGCGAATTCGCTCGGCGTCGCGATAGGCTTCGGCCTCGAAAATGATCGCCTGCCGTTCGGCGTCGGCGCGAATGCCGATCGCGAGCTCTTCGCCGCGCGAGCGCAGCTCCTGGGCGAGGCGATTGCGTTCGGTGCTCATGCGCAGATAGACCGAATCGCGCACATCGCCGGGAAGGTCGATTCGCTTGACTCGAACGTCGATGATTTCTATGCCGATATCGGCTGGAACCGACTCGTTGAGGCTCGCGGTCAGCTCGAGCATGAGCTGGTCGCGTTCGCCGGCGACGACTTCCTGCAAGTTGCGAGTCGCAATCTGGTCGCGCAAGCCATTATTGACGCGTTCCGCCAGCAGTCCGCTGACCTTCGTCGCGTCACCGTCGGTCGACACGTAGAACAGGCCGACATCGACAATCCGCCACTTGGTGTAGGAATCGACTTCGAGCGCTTTTTGCTCCAAGGTGAGGAAGCGTTGCGTTATCGAATCCTCGGTGCGGATTCGCGCATCGAACCTGCGCACCTCGTTGACGAAGGGAATCTTCATGTGCAAGCCAGGCGGAATGTCGGCGTTGACGAGTTCGCCGAATTGCAACAGCACGGCGCGTTCAGTTTCACGCACGACGAACAGGCTTTGACTCGCGAGAAAAAGCAGCAACAGGACAAGCGCTATGCCGAGATAGGTTTTCATTGCCGTAGCCCTCCAGTTCTGCCATTGCTCAAGCGCGATGCATCAGCGCCTCCCGCCGAAGCGCTGCCCAGATAGGGCGCCAACTGTTCGGCAAGTTCGCGCCATTCGGCAGCAGTGCGCGGCCTGGCAGCGCCGCTGAGCGATGTGTTCTGTTCGAGGATCTTGTCGAGCGGGACATAGAGCATGTTGCTGCCGCCTTCGACGTCGATGAGGATCTTGCTCGAAGCGGTCATCACGTCCTGGATCGAATCGATGTACATGCGTTGGCGAGTCACTTCGGGCGCCTTCTGGTATTCGAGCAGGAGCTGGTTGAAACGCGAAGCGTCGCCTTCGGCCCGGGCGATCACGTCCTCCTTGTATGCGTTCGCTTGCTCGATTTGCCTTTGCGCCTCGCCACGAGCTTCGGGAATGATCTGGTTGGCGTATTGCTGAGCCTGGTTCTGGGCGCGCTGCTCGTCCTCCCGGGCGCGGATCACGTCGTCGAAGTCGGGGCGCACGGCGTCCGGCGGCTGGGCATCGACGATATTGATCTGACTGATGAAAATGCCGGTGCTGTACATGTTCATGTAGTTCTGCAGGCGCTCCTCTATCTCCGTGGCGATTTCTGCCCGACGCTCGGTAAGGATCTTGTCCATGAAGTTGCCGCCAATGGCGTGGCGGATCACCGATTCTGCCGCATTGTCGAGGCTGTTTTCGGGGTTTCGCACGGCGATGATGTAGTTGACGGGATCGCTGATTCGATATTGCACCGTGACATCGACATCGACGATGTTTTCATCGGTGGTCAGCATCCCCCGGTTCTGGTACGCCCTCGAGTTGAGCTCCGAAACGTTGACCTTGTTCACCTCGTCGATCAGTGGCGGATTCCAGTGCAGGCCAGGTTGCACGGTGCTGTCGAGAACGCGACCGAAGCGCAGCACCACGGCGCGTTCGGCTTCGTCGACGATGTAGAAGCCGAGAAAGCCCCAGACCGCGAGGGCGACGACGAGAAAACCGGCAAGCAAGCCTCCGGAAAGGCCCTTGCCGGACGCCTTGCCGGAACCGGCGCCCTTGCCTGCGCCGCCGCGACCGCCTCCGGCGAGGCCCAGGCGAGCGAGCAGGCTCCTGATCGCCTCATCGATGTCGGGAGGGCCCTGGTTGCCGCCGCTGCGGCGACCACCGCCGCGACCGCTGCCCCAGGGATCAGAGCCGTTACCATTGTTGCCGGGTTCGTTCCAGGCCATTTCAGTCTCCGTCGCGCAGCTTGCCGCCAACGCGAATGTGCAAAAACACGATTCTAGCGAATTTTCGCGACTTATACAGCCTTTTGCAGCACAGTCTTTTGCAGCACCGCATTTCCTCTGTCAGGCTTGCGGGGGGCTGGCGGCGCAGCCGTCAAGCGCAGCGATGCGGCTTGCCTCTCGAGGGTGCAGGCGAGCGCGCAAATGGAAATTGCCTTGCTCGTCGACCCGCTCGGCGAGAATGCATCCGCGAGCGAGCAGGCGCGAGCGCAGCCCCGCCTGGCGCGGCGGCAGCACGAGGCTTTGCTCGCAGAGCTCGCGGCCGAGCAATTCGCCGAGCGCTTCGCGCAATTGCTGCTCGCCAGCACCGGTTCGCGCCGACATCCAGACGCGAACCGGCGCGCCATCGCCGTCGCGATCGATTCGCGGCGCTGTTTCCGGGCACAGGTCGATCTTGTTGCGAACCTCGACAACGGGGATTTCGCCGGCGCCGATTTCTGCGAGCACGGCGTGAACCTCGGTGGCGTGTTCGTCACGCTTCGGGCTGCTCGCGTCGATGACGTGGACGAGCAATTGCGCAGCGACGGTCTCTTCGAGGGTCGCCTTGAAAGCCTCGACGAGCTGATGCGGCAAATGGCTGATGAATCCGACGGTATCGGCGAGAATCGCAGTGCCGCAAAGCGGCAGGCTGATGCGCCGCAGTCGCGGATCGAGCGTCGCGAACAATTGGTCGGCGGCGAAGCTGCGAGCTCCGGTGAGGAGATTGAACAGCGAGGTCTTGCCGGCATTGGTGTAACCGACGAGGGAGACCGTCGCGAGATCGGCCTTGCGGCGCGCGTTGCGACCGAGTTCGCGGCGCCCGCGAACTCGGCCCAGGCTTTTGCGTATCGACTTGATGCGCTGGCCGATCATGCGCTGGTCGAGCTCGAGCTGCTTCTCGCCAGCGCCGCGCAAGCCGATTCCGCCTTTCTGCCGGTCGAGGTGCGACCAGCCGCGCTTGAGCCGCGTGCTCAGATGCCGCAACTGGGCGAGCTCGACTTGCAGCTTGCCTTCGTGGGAGTGGGCGCGCTGGGCGAAAATGTCGAGGATCAGCCCGGTCCGGTCGAGCACCCGGCATTGCAGTTGCTGCTCGAGGTTGCGCTCCTGGGCGGGAGTCAGCGAATGGTTGAACAGCACGAGCCCGGCACCGCAGGACTGCCGCAGCAACGCGAGTTCGCGCAGCTTGCCGGTACCGAGGAAGGTCGCCGGCTCGGGGCGCTCCCGGGCGCCCGCCAAGGTCGCAACGGGAGCAGCGCCCGCGGAAACCGCGAGCTCCTCGAATTCGGCGAGGTCTTCCTGCCGGGCTTCGGAGGCGAGCTCGATATGCACGAGCACACAGGTTTCGCTGCCGTCTGGCCGCTCGAGAAACAACATCGCGTCTTGCGCCCGGGGCCTTATGCCCGGCGCCGGATGCGAGGCACCCGCCCGAAGCCGGCCGGACGCGCCTCAGGGCTCGATGTTGCCATCCTGGACTTCGTCGTCGTCGGAATGGTCTAGCTCTATCTTCACCATCCGCCCAGGTACCACGGTCGAGACCGCGTGCTTGTAAACCATCTGGCTGACAGCATTCTTGAGCAAGATGACGTATTGATCGAACGACTCGATCTGCCCTTGCAACTTGATGCCGCTAACGAGGTAGATCGATACCGGCACGCGATTCTTGCGCAATGTGTTCAAAAACGGGTCTTGCAGGGTATGTCCTTTGGACATTTCTCATTCTCCTGAAATTTTCGAATTTTCTGTGTTTCGGGCAATTTGGCTGTACCTACACTCACTGCTCACTCACTACTTGGCACTGCCTGAAACTGCCTACTGCCTGTCTGTCTGCCTTCCTGTCTGCCTGCCTTCCTATCTTCCTGTCTGTCTCGCTGCCTGTCTCGCTGTCCGTGACGGCAACCGCAGCCTCTTCACCTACAGATTGCGAGCGAATCGATGAATTTCAAGGCCGCATCGAGACTATTTTTGCAATCTTTTCTGCAATCTTTTCTGCAATCTTTGCCACGATTGCCGCGATCTTCGCCGCAATCCTTGCTGCGGTCTTCGTCGTCAAGACGCTGCAGTCCGGGCCAGCCGCGCAGCCAGGTCAACTGCCGCTTGGCGAGCTGCCGGGTCGCGGCGATGCTTTTTTCCACCATCTCGGAGTAGCCCAGGGCCCCGTCGAGATATTGCCAAACCTGGCGATAGCCGACCGATTTCATCGACGGCAGGCCCCCATGAAGATCGCTTCGTCCATGCAGGCCACGCACCTCCTCGACGAGACCGTCAGCGAGCATCTGGCGAAAGCGCGATCCGATCCTCCGATGCAGCGCCGCCCGGTCGCCTGGATCGATCTCCAGAAAATGCAGCCTGAAACCAGTAGACCGGCCCGCGCCGCTTTTTCTTTCATCGTGGAAGCTGCTGATCGTTCGCCCCGTGAGCAGATAGACCTCCAAAGCCCTTTGCAGCCGCTGCGGATCGTTCGGATGGATTCGCGCGGCGGCTCGCGGATCTACGTCGGCGAGCCGACGATGGATCGCTTGCCAGCCGTTCCGGGCAGCGTCTTCGGCGAGCTGCCGCCGCAGCCCGGCGTCGGCGCCAGGCAGCGGCGCGAGGCCTTGCCATAGGGCGCGGAAATACAGCATCGTTCCGCCAACGAGCAATGGCGTCCTTCCCGCCGCGAAGATCTCGCGAATCGCGGCGAGCGCATCGACGCGAAACTGCGCCGCCGAATAGCTCTCGGCGGGGTCGCGGATGTCGATCAGCCGGTGCGGCGCGAGCTGCCGCAGCCGCGCATCGGGCTTGCCCGTGCCGATATCCATGCCGCGATACACCTGGGCCGAATCGACGCTGACGATTTCCAGCGGCCTGCGTTGCACAAGCTCCACGGCCAGCTCCGTCTTGCCGGCCGCAGTCGGGCCGACGAGACAGATCGCCGACTGCTCGCGCTGCAACCCAGCCAAGTCAGCGGCCGCGCAGGAACAGCTTGTCGAGCTCGGCCATCGATTGCCAGACCCAGGTCGGGCGGCCGTGATTGCACTGGCCGCTGCGTTCGGTCGCTTCCATGTCGCGCAGCAGGGCATTCATCTCGTCGATTCCGAGGCGGCGATTGGCGCGCACCGAACCGTGGCAGGCCATGGTCGAAAGCAGCTCGTTCTGCCGGCTTTCGAGGCGGTCGCTGGCGCCGAACTCGAGCAGGTCGGACAGCACGTCCCGGATCAGTTGCTCGATGTTGGCGTCTTTCAGCAGTGCCGGGATGCGCCGCACGACAACTGCCTCGGCGGCAACGCGTTCGAGTTCGAGCCCGAGGCTGGCGAGCTTGCCGCAGTGCGTGTCGGCGCAATCGGCTTCGGCCTCGCTGACCGCCACGGGCAAGGGAACGAGCAGAGTCTGCTGCCTGAGCCGCTCCTCGACGAGGGCCTGCTTCATTCGCTCGTAGGTGATCCGCTCGTGGGCGGCGTGCATGTCGACGATGATCAGGCCATCCCTGTTTTGCGCGAGAATGTACACGCCGTGCAATTGCGCGATGGCATAGCCGAGCGGCGGCGCCTCGTCGCCGCCCGCGAGCAGCTTGGCGTACGCCTCGCCGAGGCCGGTCGGCGGCACTGCCGGCGAGGCCGGGGAAGCTGGCGGAGGGCGATAATGCCCACCGGGCTCGTCACCCGCGGGGCGCTCGCGCCAAGGCAGCGCGGTCTGCCACCGCGATCCCCTCCGCCACGGCTGTTCCGGCGCCGCGGCGGGGTGCGCGCGGGGCGCGCCCCCCG
>RKSA01000007.1 GCA_007571115.1 Gammaproteobacteria bacterium | reverse complement strand
TGCCCGTGCCTGTCGAGCTGTTCCTGCTCGTCGCCACGCAGTTCCGCCAAGGCAGCGCAGGCGTTGCCCAGCGCCACCGCTTCGGCGGATTGGTCGCGATCCCCACCTGGGGCAGCGGCGCCGAGAAAAAGCCGCTCGAGCTGCGCTTCGGCCTCTGCGAGCTCGCTGCGGCGCTGGGCAAGCTCGAGTGCGCGATCAACCTGGGGGAGCCGCCTCCCGGCGCTTTCGGCCCGTGCAAGTTCGGCCTGCAGCCGATCGATCTCATCGACCTCCTGCAAGAGCCGGGCTTGCTTGCGCTCGCAGTCCCTCACCTCATTGCCGGCTCGATGCAGGTCGTTTCTTTGCTGGCGCTTGCGAGTCGCGCTCGCGGGCTCGAACAGCTCTGCGGCGATCTGCTCGAGATCGACTCCACCCGTCATCTGCTGGCGGATTTCCCTGACGATGGCAGCCGTGCCATCGGGCGACGAATCGAGCAGGTCCTTGAGCCGCAGAAAAAAGCACTGGCCGTTATGCGACTGGGGAAGCCGAGGCGCTGCAAGGCTCTCGCCCTTCTCACCCTCCCCATGCTTCCCGCGAACGAGCTGCCAATGCAAGTTCGGGCCTTCGCGTTCGGCTCGCCAGGTTTCGCCGTTCGCCTCGAACTCGCCGTGGAGCAGGGTTCGGCTCGGCGAACCGCAGTCTTGCCAGTAGAGGCTTTCGACCGCCCGGCAAATGCTCGACTTGCCAACGCCGTTCGGCCCGAACACGACCTGCACTCCCGGGCCTGCGAACTCGACGGCAAAGCCGGAATCGATTCCCGGGAGCCTGTCGATTTGCAGCTTCTTCAGGATCATGACGGCTCGCGGGAGTCGCGGTTCGCCAGCATCCTGGCCAAGGCCGCCCTGCCCGATTCGAGGAGCATGTCCCGCAGGGCATCGTCTGCGAGCGGGTCGGTGGCGTGGCGGTGCTCGTCGGCCGCGCGCCAGAATTCCTCCCGCGCCGTTGCCGCAAGCCGCTCTCGCGCCGCAGCGAGCAGCTCTGCGCATTCGCTGTCGCGCCGTTGCAAGGACAGCAGGCTCTGGGCGAGCAAGGCGGCAGGATCGTTGCCGCAGGCGATCGTCTCGAGCGGCTGCGGCGGCGCCAACTCGTCGAGGATGCGGTTGAAAAAGACGAAACTGTCGTCCACCTGCCTGCCGAGCGATTTCCAGTCGCCTGCCTTGATCCAGTCGCGGATGGCATCGCCGAACTCGCTCGTGCCAACCAGCCGCACGCGCAAACCCAGCGCCAGCGGCGCAGCCCCCGCTGCGGCGAGGGCCCGCGCGTGCTGCTGCGCCTCGTGCAGCATCCGGTCGGGAACGTCGTCGGCGTCGGCAAGCCCTTGCACCGACACGTCGAGCGAGTCCCATCGCAGCGGCGCCAGCGGAACGTGCTCGAGTTCGAGCCTCCCTTCGGCGAACACCCGCACCAGCCAGGGCCCGCGAGGGCCCACCTCCGAAGGGTCAAGCCCGACGAGCGAACCAAGGTAGCCCGATGGCCTGACGCCGACGCCGGTTTTCGCTCGCGCAGCCTGTGCGGCCTGCCCGATCGAGGGCTTGTGGATATGGCCGAGCAGCCAGGCATCGTAGCCGCTGTCGTCGAGTTCGGCCTGGCGGATCGGCGCATAGCTTCCCCCCGAGGCACCAAGGTCGGCGTGCAGCAGCCCGATTCGCGGAAGCTCGGGCTGCGGCCTCGGCAGCGGCTCTTCGAGCAATTGCGCCATGGGACTTCGGCGAACCGCGCGCTCGGGAAACGACCAGCCTACGACTTCGGCAAAGGGCTTCCCGCCCCGGGCAAGCGTGGCGGCCTCCCAGCGACCGCCCTCGCCAAGCAGGGCAAAACCGTCGATCAGCCGGGCAAGCCGCGGCAATGCCTCGACGTCGTGATTGCCGGCGACTGCGATCACCTCGATCCCCGCATCGAGCAAGCGCCGCACGCTTTCTTCCAGCGGCAGCATCGCCTCGAACCGCGCATTGGCGCTCTCGACGACATCGCCAGCAAACAGCACCGCATCGACGCGCCGCGCAAGCGCCAGATCGACCGCTCGCCGCAACGCCCCCGCCGGCGAAAGCTCAGCGAGGTCGACCAGCCCCGAAGCGGCACCCGCAATATCCGCCAACCCGGAACAGCGAGTGCCAAGATGCACATCGCCAACCGCCAGCACCAGCCCTGATCCGCTCACGCCATGCCTCCCCCTTCGAACAAGCCACCCCAAACCCGGGCCGCGCTACTATAGCACCCCATCAAGCCACCCTGGCAGCCATGACATCGACATTGGAAAGACCTGTGGCCACCACGCTCTCTCTCGCCAAGCTTCCCGCCGATTCTTTTCGAGCGCTCCAGTGCCACGCAGCGCCATCGGTCTCGCCATGGCCCGAAAGACCACACAAGACAGGAAGTTGCAGGCACCCGACCGGCACATTCCGCCAACACAGCGCTCGCAAGACGGAAACCTCCATCAAGACAACACGATGTCGGCTCCCGCGCCGACACGATTTGACCTCGAAGCCGAATTCCAGTACCTTCCACCCACAGCGCTCGAAATCGCACGCCGAAAGCCAATCACGGCGCGGCCTGCAGAGGGCACTGCATTCCCCCGCGTTTCGC
>RKSA01000018.1 GCA_007571115.1 Gammaproteobacteria bacterium | reverse complement strand
AGGCGTGCAACATTCTCATTTCAGGCTCCTTGTTTTGTGGAAAACTCAAGTCTGCCAAGTCAGTCTCGTTCTGCGGCTTCGGCGCATTCTGCTGCGGTTGCAGGAAGCGCCCCATCCGCGCAGCGCGAACGCGCCAGGTTTCCGACTGCACCCATTGAAGGGTGATCGGACAGGGCAGTGGAGCGTCCGTGCCTCGGGCAATTGGCGCGTGGTGTTCCGCTTCGAGGATGGCGAAGCCGTCGATGTGGATCTGATCGACTATCATTGACCTACGGAGTGTCAGTCATGAATGACTTCACAGGAGACCGTGTTGGCCCGATGGCAAATCCGCCGCATCTGAGGGAGCTTGTCCGCGAAGGCATGGACGAAGAGGGCTGGAGCGTGATGAGAACCGCCGCCGAGCTCGGCTGCAACCGGGTGTCGTTGTCGCGCTTGCTGAACGGCGAGACGGGAGTTTCAGCCAGAATGGCCCTTGCTCTGCAAGAGATTGGCTGGGGCACAGCCGATCACTGGATGCGAATGCAGGCAAGTTACGAACTGGCCCAAGCGCGACGGGCGCGGGCCGCAGCATCCTCGCCTCCCGCCCGTGCATCCGCATCACCAAGCATGACCTGAAGGTGCGACCTATCTTCCACTGGACCTCGCGCCGCATCTGCGCGCATCTGGCCATCTCCTGCACGGCCTTCGCCTGCGTGCAGCACCTGGCCTGGCGGCTGCGCCTGCAAAAGGGGCCCGGCCTGTCGCCCGAGACGATCCGCGACGCCCTGCTGAACCGCCAGTGCACGATCCTCAAGCATGCCCGCAAGCCCGACGAACGCTACGTCATGCCCTCGCCCGCCTCGCCAGAAACCCAAAAGATCCATGACGCCCTGAGCTTGCGTCTTTCGGATGTCCCGTATGCGCTGAACTGACCAGATGACCAGCCGGAACGACCACCGTAGTGCCTAGCGAGTTTCTCAAGACCAGCAAAATCAATCGGTTAGGAGAAAATACCGTCGAAGTCAAGACCACGTGATTCCGAACCGTTCCTTCATCTCTGGAGTCTTGACCCAAGGAGAACCGGGGAGTGCATCTACAAGAGTCGTAAACACGCGATGGAACGCATCTTTCGTTGGTTTTTCCATCAAGATCTCCGCTTGCTCTGCCGACAGCAAGGGCCGCATGTCGAGCAGGAATCGCCGATTGGACAATTTTGCGAACATCCGCTCCTGTGCCTGAGCGCGCGTGACAGTTTGGCTTGCTTGATCGAGATAGCAACTGAATATCTCAATCAGGCTCGAAAGCGAAGCTTGGGAGCAACCGGACTTGGGTCAAACCGCGCCCGCCCCAGCCATGGTTCGAGGGCGGCTCGCAAATGGTCGAGAACCGGGCCGATCTGCCCAGTGGATGTTCGGACAAGATCGACATCCTCCGAGTAGCGCAATGGTTTCGGAAAGTGCAGCTTGTTGAGCGCCGTGCCTCCGCGAAACCGTAATGCCTCGCATAGCATGCCGTCCGAGAAGATTTCCACCAGGGCGCGGCTGATGACGAGATCCTGTTCGACCTGTCGCTGGTCCGCCCAGGGAACCACATTGCCCCAGGCAACGACGTGCTGTGCCGGGATCACTCGTCAGGCTCCGGTGCGCGCCGGACGATGACTCGCCAGCGGGTGTCGCGCTCGCAGGGCTCGAGGGCAAAGTCCGGGTCCGTGGCTCGCTGGCGGTCGAGCTCGGTCCACGCGAGTGGCTGCCTCGCTTGCAAGGCGTTCAGCATCGGCGCCGTTAGCGACCGGAAACCGAGGCGATCCAGAAGATGCCCAAGTCGCTGGACCACCGAGCGCTCGACATGGACCGACAAGGTGGCGAGTTGGGTGGCGTCAATCTTCCAGCCAAGATCGGATAGCACCGTGGCGATGTTGTCGATCCCCGCGCACGCCTGCGGGTAGCGCAGCAGGTCGAGAGCGGTGAGCGCAGGTGACGAGATCTTCATTGTGCCGGTATCGGTCTTGCGTTCCTCGATGCCTGCGGCGACTGCCTCCATGTCCCTGCGGAACAGGAAGACGATCAGATTGCGGCCGGCTCGGAACCTCGGCAAGCGCTTGTCCGAGACGACTTGGAACTCCATGGCCGCCTGATGCGTTGCGCCATGCAGTTCGGCGGCCTTGAGAAGCCCGACATAGTATGCGCGCCTCTCGTGGCGCATGAGTTCGTCGATGTACCACGCTGGAGGCGGCCCGCCCCACGACGCAAATTGTGCAGGGACGGCAACATAGAAGCCCTGGCGCGGATGCAGCAAGGCCTTGCGGCGTTGCAGCCGCTCGGCGGCATCCAGAAAGGCGCCGCGCCTGACCCCCAGGGCCTGCTCGGCCTCATCGACGGTGAAGACCGTCTGGCCCATCGAAAGAAGGCTGCTGACATAGGACGACAGCCCAGAGCGCTGATCGTGAAGCATGGAACTCGACTCATTCCTAGATTCGCCCATTCAACACGGTTCGGCGCAAGAAATCAATTCATTGCGGAATATCCGCATCAGGCGCGGATATCCGAACATGATTTATGCGCCATGCGTGAGCGATGCAAAGCCACAGCAGATGGCCGACCATTCCCGCCCAAGTGTGCGGCACTTGCGATCATCGCCGCCTTCC
>RKSA01000173.1 GCA_007571115.1 Gammaproteobacteria bacterium | reverse complement strand
CTGTCTCGTGTCCTGCCTGCCTCTCGCGACTTAGCTTGCCGCAGACTGGGGCAGCTTCCGCGCTGGCTGCATGAGGCCAGCAAGCACCTGGTCCCGGGGGCCATAGCTGACTGCGGCGCCTTCTTTCAGCACCAGCATCTTGTCCATGCTTTTCAGCACCATGGTGCGATGGCTGATGACGATGACCGTGCTGCCCTGCCGCTTGATCCGGTCGAGCGCCTCGACGAGCTCGCGCTCGCCCTGATCGTCAAGATTCGAATTGGGTTCGTCGAGCACGATCAGGCAGGGCTTGCCATACACCGCCCTGGCCAGGCCAATGCGCTGGCGCTGCCCCCCCGAAAGCACTCCTCCAGCGCCGCCGATCATCGTGTTGTAGCCTTGCGGGAGCGTCTGGATCAGTTCATGCACTCCAGCAAGCTGTGCCGCAGCGACGATCGCCTCCGAGTCCTGCTCGCCGAAGCGGCAGATGTTTTCGGCGATGCTGCCGTCGAACAGTTCGATGTCCTGGGGAAGATAGCCCAGATGCGGGCCGAGCTGTTCGCGGTCCCAGGTGAGGATCTCCGAGCCATCGAGCCGGACCGCGCCATGGGCTGTCGGCCAGACGCCGAGAATCGCGCGGGCGAGGCTCGACTTCCCCGAAGCGCTCGGGCCGACAATGCCAAGCGCCTCGCCAGGGGCGAGGGCAAAGCTCACATTGCGCAAGACGTGGGCCTGGGACTGGAAAGGCGGTGGCGCCACATACAGGTTCTCCACCAGGAGCCGGCCGGTCGGCGCTGGCAGCGTCATGGGCCGGAAAGGCGGCGGCAGTTGCTCGAGCAGCTTGCCGAGCCGGTCGTACTGGGCACGGGCGACGGTAAAGCCCCGCCAGGTATTTACCAGCAGGTCGATCGGCGCGAGTGCGCGGCCGAGCAGCAGGGAGCCGGCGATCATCATTCCCGGCGAGATCTGCTGGTTCAAGGCGAGCAGGGCGCCAAGCCCCAGCGTCAGCGACTGCATGATGATGCGAAACGACTTGGAGATGCTGGAAAAGGTGCCATTCTGGCGGCTGGCGACGCTTTGCAGCTCCATGACCTGTTCCGAACCGTCTTCCTGGCGGGTGCGCAGGTTGCTGCCCATTCCCATGGCCGCGATGACCTCGGCGTTGCGCAGGTTGCCGGACAACTGGTTGTTGACGCTGTTGCTCAGCGAATTGGCGTCCTGCAATTTTGGCCGGGTGACTTTTTCGTTGGCCAGCGTGAATGCGAGCATGAGGATCACGCCGAAGACTCCAGCAAGGGCGAACCAGGGATGGAACAGGTACATGACGAAAATGTAGATCGGCACCCAGGGAGCGTCGAAAAAGGCGAACAGGCTGCTGCCGGTGAGGAACTGGCGCAACTGCGAAAGGTCGTTCATCGGCTGGGCGTTTGCGACCATGCCGCCAGAAAACAGCGCGCGATTGAAAGTCGCTTCCGAAACGCGCTGCCGCAGCCGCTGCTCGAGCCGGTTGCTCGCGGCGATCATCACCATCGAACGCACCCATTCGAGGCCGCCCATGGCAAGCAGCAGGCAGACCATGAGAATGGTCAGCATCGTCAAGGTCGGCACGCTGCCGCTGGCGACGACGCGGTCGTAGACCTGCAACATGTAGATGATCGGAGTCAGCATCAACAGGTTGACGGCAGCGCTGAACAGCGCCGCGAAACCGAAATACGCGCGAACGTCGCGCAGGGCGGCGGCGAGCTCGGGAAACTTGCTTTTCGAGTCGATGCGTTTCATTGGCGGGGGGCTCTCTGGCGACGCCACGACCGGTGCGGGCCGGCACCGAGGGTTCGTTGTAGATGCGGGCAGCCTCGCGCATTTCAATCCAGCGGTGCCGATCATCTTGCCGAAAGGCGCCATCCGGCGGCGAATTTGAGCACAATTCCCCGCATCGCGCATCCGGTGAGCCGTGTCCTACAGTTCTTCCTTGCCTTCGGCAAAGCGCCGCAACGAGGCCAGATCGGAAATGATCAGCCTGCCGGGTCCGTCGCGGCGCACCACTCCCCGGGCCTGCAAGACCTGGAACACCCGGGTCACCGTTTCCCGGCTGATGTTGAGCATGATGGCGATTTCCATATGCGTCGGCGGATTGGCGATCTCGCCGTCTTGCCGCTCGCGGCGGCCTTCCTCGATCAGCAGGTACAACTGGCCGCAAACGCGCTGCGGGATGCTGCTCAGGCCGAGCAAGGTGCGTTGCCTCGTCATCTGCCGCACGCGGTCGGCAAGCTTGCGGCCGACGATGTTGCTCATCGCCCCATGCTGCAACATCGCTTCGCGCAACGGCGCCCGGGCGACGAAAACCACTGTGGCGGCGGCCCTGGCGATCACGAATTCGGGTTGCGGGTCATCGTCAAACAGTGCAAGTTCGCCGCAGAAGTCGCCAGGTTCGACGAAGTACAACCCAACTTCCCTCCCGTCGATGGTAAAGCCGACGCCTTGCAGGCGGCCTTCGAAGAGCAGGCATATCTTGTCCTCGCGGACTCCCGCTTGCAGCACCACGGCGCGCCGCGCATAGCGGACTAGCGCGGCGCACTTGGCGAGCTTTTCCAGCAGCTCCCGGGGCAGAGTCTTGAGCAGGGCGAACTTGCCTAGCAGTTCAGGAG
>RKSA01000230.1 GCA_007571115.1 Gammaproteobacteria bacterium | reverse complement strand
TTTCGCCAAAACCGTCCTCGACGGCTTCGAGGGCGACCTTGACCTCGTCGCCCACCACCAGGTCGCATTCGCCGTCGTCGTCGAGGAACTGGCTTCGCGGGATGACTCCCTCGGATTTCAATCCGGCATTGACGGTTACCCAGTCGGAGTCGATGTCGATGATCGTTCCGCTGACGATAGCCCCCGGCGTCATGTCGACCTGATGCAGGCTTTCTTCGAGAAGCTCTTGAAAATTCTCGTTGAAGCCTTCGCTAGAACCTTCGCTAAGACCTTCGCTAAGACCTTCGTTAAAACCTTCGTTCATGAAATGTACCAATTTGAATCGCGCGATGCGCAGCGCTGCCGCATCGCCAAGCCACATGCCAAGCTGTGGGTCCGTTCTCTTGCCATCCGCCCGGGGCCGATCATTGGCCAAAGCCCTGGACGAACCCCAGTTGTCGCCGCCTCAGTCGCAAGCGCTGTTGCCAAGGCCGACGTCGATCACCTGCATGGCCCGCTCGAGGACTTTCTCAACGACACTCTCGACTGGCAAGTGCGAGGTATCGATGCGGATCGCCTGCCGGGCCGGTCGCAGCGGCGCGATGCCGCGCTGCATGTCGCGGCTGTCGCGGCTTTGCAGGTCTTGCAGAAGGTCGGGGAGTCTAGCATCGAGGCCTTTTTCAAGCAACTGCCGCCAGCGCCGCTCGGCGCGGACTGCGGCGCTGGCGTCGAGGAAAATCTTGCATTCTGCGTCAGGGAAGACCACGGTTCCCATGTCGCGGCCTTCGGCGACGAGGCCCGGAGCGCAGCGAAAGGCGCGTTGCCTCGGCAGCAAGGCTTCGCGAACTTCGGCCAGGGTCGCGATGCGGCTCGCCCATTGGCCGGCCTCGGGAGTGCGAATCGCCAGGCTTGCGTCCTCGCCATCGAGCCAGGTCTGGCCATTCGCCTCGAAGCGCGCGGCAAGCCTTGCCGAAAGCGCAGCGAGCGCTGCGCCGTCCTCGAGATCGATACCGCGCTGCCGCGCCGCCAGCGCCAGCGCGCGGTACAAGGCGCCGCTGTCGAGCCGATGGAAACCGAGCCGCTGCGCAACGAGGCCGGCAACGGTTCCCTTGCCCGTCGCCGAAGGTCCATCGAGGGTGATGACCGGAGCTTCGTTCACGAGTTTTCCTGCAAATCTTCGATGGCCAGGCCGACGCTCTTCGCGAGCGCAGCAAAGCCGGGAAAGGAAGTCGCGACATTCGCGGTGTCGAGAATCGTCAACGGCTCGCGGCAACGCAGGCCAGCGATGGCAAAAGCCATGGCGATGCGGTGGTCGCCGTGGCTGTCGATGACTCCTCCGCCGAACTCGCCGCCGACGACGCGGATTCCGTCGGGCCAGGTCTCGTTGACGATGCCAAGCGTCGCAAGCCCCTTCGCCATCGCCTCGATGCGGTCGCTCTCCTTGACGCGAAGCTCGGCAGCGCCACGAACCCGGGTCTCGCCGGCAGCGCAGGCTGCGGCGACAAGCACGACGGGAAGCTCGTCGATGGCCAAGGCGACTTGCTCGGCGCCGATCTCGACTCCGTGCAAGGGCCGATGCCGCACTTCGATATCGGCGACGGGCTCGGCGCCGCTTTGCCGCGCATTGCGCAGCTCGATGCTGGCACCCATCTGCCTGAGAATCGTGATGACTCCTGCGCGAGTCGGATTGACTCCGACCTGCTCGATCATGACCGCCGCTCCCGGAGTGATCGCTGCTGCGACCATGAAAAACGCCGCCGAGGAGATGTCGCCGGGAATCTCGACCGCCGCGGCCTCGAGCCGCTGGCCGCCTGAAACGCTAACGACGCCTGGTTGCGGGTCGCTTTCCAGGGTCACGCCGAAGGCGCGCAGCATTCTCTCGGTATGGTCGCGGCAGGGCCCAGGCTCGCGCACCCGGGTGACTCCCTCGGCAAACAGGCCTGCGAGCAGCAGGCAGGACTTGACCTGGGCGCTGCTCACAGGCATGGCATGGTCGATTCCGCGCAGGCGACCGCCACCGATCCGCAGCGGCGGCGTTCCGCCTTCGCTGGCAGCGATGTCGGCGCCCATCGCCACGAGGGGCTTGACGATGCGATTCATCGGCCGCAGCGAAAGCGATTCGTCGCCACACAGCTCGCTGGCAAAATCCTGGCCTGCGAGCACTCCCGCCATGAGCCGCATCGCGGTTCCCGAATTGCCCATGTACAAAGGCCTGCGCGGCGCCTGCAAGCCTTCGCGGCCGCTGCCGAAAATCGTCAGGCGGCCGTTTTCGGGGCCGACGATGGTCACGCCGAGCTCGCGAAAGGCCGCCAGGGTGTTGAGCGAGTCCTCGCCTTCGAGAAAACCGCTGACCTGGGTGACTCCTTCGGCGAGGGCGCCGAGCATCACGGCTCGATGCGAGATCGACTTGTCGCCGGGAACGCGGATGCGGCTCTGCACCTTCTGCATCCCCTGCCCCTCCCGTGCCGCAGCTCCTGGCTGGACGCGAAAGCATCGCTTGCCAGCGACCGCAGCGGAACAGCCGTGGACCGACTCGAAACGGCGCCTGGCGAGCCTGCCGCGACCGAGCCTGCGCTGCAATGCCTGGCCGTCGCCAGCGGCGAGTTCGCGGCGCAATTGATCGAGATCGGCGGAGAATGTATCGAGAGCCGCTGACAGTGCTGCGGCATTGGCGCTGCAAATGTCGCTCCACAATTCGGGGCTGCTCGCGGCGAGCCGCGTGAAATCGGCGAATCCGCTTGCGGCATAGTGGTTCGCATCGAGGCCCGCCTCGCTTCGCGCAAGCAGGTCTGCGCTCATGAAGGCGAGCAGGTGCGGCAGGTGGCTCGTCAGGGCGAGCAGGCGATCATGGCGCGCCGCGCTCATCGCGAGTACATTGGCGCCGAGGCTGCGCCACAGGCCGTGTACCCTGGCAACGGCCTCCGGTGCAGCGTCGTCGGTCGGAGTCAAGACGACATTGCGCCCCTGGAACAGCTCGGCCGAGGCCGCAGCGAAGCCGCCTCGCTCGGAGCCGGCGAGCGGATGGCCAGGCACGACCCGGCGGCGCAAGTCGCCGGGCAATTGCGCGAGCGCCGCGAGCAGATGCGACTTGACGCTGGCAACGTCGGTAATCACGCTCCGCTCCCCGGCGCACTGCGCGAGCTCGGCGAGCACCTGCGGCGCAGCGAGCGGTGGCGTCGCGATGACGACGAACTCGGCGCCCGCGCTCATGCTGGCAAGGTCGCCAGCAACATCGATCACCTGCTGCTCGAGGGCCTCGCCAAGCGCAGCCTCGTCGCGGTCGACTGCGGCGATCTGCCAGCGAGAATCGCTCTTCGCGCGCAAGCCCCGGGCCAGCGAGCCGCCGATCAGCCCGAGTCCGACAATGACGATTCGACGGGGTTTCATCTGCACTGCCTCATCGGTCAAGGTTCCGCACTGCAAGCCCCGGTCGGATACGAACCAAGGATCTTGACTGTATCAGTGCAAGCGTCGAGGCGGCGAAACAGCTCATTGACCTGGGCATCCTCGCGATGGCCTGCAAAATCCATGAAAAAGATGTATTCCCAGTGTTCGCCCCGGGACGGTCGCGATTCGAGCCGACTCAGGCTGATTTGCAGGCCCTCGAATGGCGCGAGCACGTGGTAGAGTGCGCCGGGGCGATTTTCCGCATAAACGAGGATGCTCGTCTTGTCACACCCCGTCGGCGCTGCGGGCTCGCGACCGAGCACGGCGAAGCGCGTGCGATTGCCGGCCTGGTCGTGGATCGATTCGGCAAGCACATGCAGATCGTGGAGCTGCCGCGCCATGTCGCCGGCGATGGCAGCGGCCCGGCAATCTTCGGCAGCGATCCGTGCCGCCTCGCCATTGCTCGTGCATTCGTGCAAGGCGATTCCGGGCAGATTCGCCCGCAGCCATTTGCGGCACTGGGCGAGCGACTGCGGATGCGAGACGATGCGATCGATCGACTCCCGCACAACGCCCTGCCCCGCGAGCAGATGATGCTCGATCGCGATCACTTGCTCGGCGATGATCTGCAGCGGCGAGTCGATCAGGCAATCCTGGGTGATGTTGACCGCGCCTTCGGTGGAATTCTCGATCGGCACAACGCCATGGGCAGCCTCGCCGGCCTCGACCATGGCGAACACTTCGTCGATGCCACGGCATTCGCGCAACTCGCAGGCAGCGCCGAACTGGCGCAAGGCGGCAGCTTGGGAAAACGTCCCCGGCGGCCCCAGATAGGCGATCGCTTGCACCGTGCTCCGGGTCAACCGTCTTGGCCGGGCGGCGGCGACTCGGCGTCGAGCTCGCCTTCGAATTCGGCGTCAGGTTCGGCGTCGAGTCCGGCAACTTCGTCAGGCTCGTCGATCTGCTCGAGGCCGACGAGCTTTTCGCCCTGCTTGATGTTGATCAGGGTCACTCCCTGGGTCGAGCGGTTGACATTGGGAATTTCGACTGCCCGGGTTCTGACCAGGGTTCCCTTGTCCGAAATCAGCATGATCTCGTCGTTTCCGGAGACTTGCGCGGCGCCAACGACGGCGCCATTGCGTTCGCTCGTTTTCATGCCGATCACCCCCTGCCCTCCCCGGCCCTTGGTCGGGAATTGCGCGGTTTCGGTGCGCTTGCCGTAGCCGTTCTCGCTCACCGTGAGGATCTGCCTGGCGTCGTCGGCGATCATCAATGCGATCATTTCCGCTCCTTGGCGCAGCCTCATGCCGATCACGCCCCGGGCGGTGCGTCCCATGGGGCGCACCGCAGATTCGCGACAGCGCGCGGTCTTGCCGCTGCTGCTGACGAGGATGATGTCCTGCTCGCCATCGGTGAGCGCGGTTCCCACGAGGGTGTCGCCATCGCGCAGCTCGATCGCCCGCAGGCCGACGCTGCGCTGCCTGGCGAAATCGGCGAGGGCGGTCTTTTTCACGAAACCGTTGCGCGTCGCCATGAACACGTACTGGTCTGCGGAAAACTCCTGCACGGGAAGCAAGGCCGTGATCCGCTCGCCCTCTTCCAATGATGGGATGAGATTGATGATCGGCCGGCCCCGGGAGGTTCGCGAAGCCAGCGGAATCTGGTAGACCTTGAGCCAGTAGACCTTGCCGGCACTGCTGAAGCAGAGCAAGGTGTCGTGGGTGTTGGCGATCAGCATGCGGGTGACGAAATCCTCGTCCTTGACGGTCGCCGCAGCCTTGCCCATTCCGCCGCGGCGCTGGGCGCTGTAGTCGGCCACGGGCTGGGTCTTGGTGTAGCCGAGGTGCGAAATCGTCACAACTCGATCTTCCGGGGCGATCAGGTCTTCCACGGTCAGGTCGTGCTGGCTGCTGACGATCTCGGTGCGGCGCGGGTCAGCGTATTCCTCGCGGACCTGTTCGAGCTCATCGCGAACCACCGCGAGCAGGCGTTCGGGATGCTCGAGAATATCGAGGTATGCGGCGATCTTGCCGAGCAGCTCCTTGTAGTCGGCGACGAGCTTTTCGTGTTCGAGGCCAGTCAGGCGATGCAGGCGCAGGTCGAGAATCGCCTGGGCCTGCTGCGGCGACAGGAAATAGGCCTCGCCGCGCATGCCATACGCTGCGTCGAGCCCGTCGGGGCGCGAGGCGTCGGCTTCGGCGCCGACTCCGGTGAGCATCTCGACGACCTGGGCCGATGCCCAGGACTGGGCGAGCAGCCGCTGCTTCGCCTCGGCAGGAGTCGGCGAGGTCTTGATGAGCTCGATCACTGCGTCGATGTTGCCAAGGGCGATCGCCAGCCCTTCGAGCAGATGGCCGCGTTCCCGGGCCTTGCGCAACAGGTAGATCGTGCGCCGCGAGACGACTTCACGGCGGTGGCGCAAAAAGGCTTCGAGCATGCCTTTCAGATTGAGCTGCTTGGGCTGGCCATCGACGAGGGCGACCATGTTGATGCCAAAACCCGACTGCATCTGGGTGTGGGAATAGAGGTTGTTCAGCATCACCTCGCCCATCTCGTTCTTGCGCAGCTCGATGACGATGCGCAGCCCGTCCTTGTCGGACTCGTCGCGCAATTCACTGATTCCCTGGAGCTTCTTTTCCTTGACGAGCTCGGCGATTCGCTCGATCAGGCGAGCCTTGTTCACCTGGTAGGGAATCTCGCTGACGATGATCGTTTCCTTGCCGCTGCCTTCATCTCTGAGAATCTCGGCCCGGGCGCGAACCTGGATCATTCCGCGGCCGCTGCGATAGGCCTGGATGATTCCAGCCTTGCCGTTAATGATTGCGGCGGTGGGAAAGTCGGGGCCGGTGACGTGTTCCATCAGTCCATCGATATCGATCTCGGGATCTTCGAGCAGGGCGATCGCTGCATTGACGACCTCTTCGAGATTGTGCGGCGGGATATTGGTCGCCATTCCGACGGCGATTCCCGAAGAGCCGTTGACGAGCAGATTGGGGATTCGCGTCGGCAGGACTTCGGGAACGTGTTCGGTATCGTCGTAGTTCGGCGCGAAATCGACGGTTTCCTTGTCGAGATCGGCGAGGAGCTGCTGGGCGATTCGCGCCATGCGAATCTCGGTGTAGCGCATCGCCGCAGCCTGGTCGCCATCGACCGAGCCGAAATTGCCCTGGCCGTCGATCAGCGGGTAGCGCAGGGAAAAATCCTGCGCCATCCGCACGACGGTGTCGTACACGGCGCTCTCGCCGTGGGGGTGGTACTTGCCGATCACGTCGCCGACGACCCGGGCCGACTTCTTGTACGGCTTGTCGTGGTCGTTCGACAGCACGCGCATCGCGAACAGGATGCGCCGATGCACCGGCTTCAGCCCATCGCGGACATCGGGCAGCGCGCGACCGACGATCACGCTCATGGCATAGGCGAGATACGATTCGCGCATCTCGGTTTCTAGCGCAACGGGAAAAACCTGCTGGTCACGATCCGGCATGAAAAAGACGATTCTTGAATTGCATCAGTTGGTCAGGTCGAGCGACGATTCTTCGAGATGCCTAGCTGCCCGAAACCCGCCACGAAAGGCGGCAATGATAACACGCCAGCAACTCTGGCTGCCCCGGGCCTCTCAGCAGCAGCGCTGCCCAGGAGCAATCACCCTCCCCTGCCGTACTGCCGCAGTTGCTCGATTTCGGCTGGGGTCAGTTCGCGGAAGCTTCCGGCCTTGACCGAGGACGGGATGAAGACCGGGCCGAAGCGGACGCGTTTCAGGCGGCTCACCTGCACCCCCTGGGATTCCCACAGCTTGCGAACCTGCCGGTTGCGCCCCGCCATCAGCACGACATGGTACCAGCGGTTCGCTCCCTTGCCGTCGAAATAGCGGATATCGCTAAAGCGGCTGCGCTGGCCGTCGATGACGACGCCATCGCGCATTCGCTGCAGCATGGCATCGGTGACGGTTCCATGGACTCGCACGGCGTATTCTCGGTCGATGCCGCTTCCGGGGTGCATGAGCCGGTTGGCGAACTCGCCGTCATTGGTGAACAGCAGCAGGCCGCTGGTATTCAGGTCGAGCCTTCCCACCGAAACCCAGCGGCTGTTGCGCAGCGGCGGCAGGCGCGAGAAAACCGTCGGCCGGCCTGCGGGGTCGGAACGCGTGCAAATCTCGTCGTCGGGCTTGTTGTAGAGCAGCACGCGGCAGGCCGGCTGCCGCTTGCGCTGTTCGCCGAACTTCTTGCCGTCGACGCGAATGCGGTCGGCCACCTCGACGCGATCTCCTAGGGTCGCGGGCTTTCCATTGACCAGCACGCGCCCGGCGCGGATCCACTCCTCGACTTGCCGGCGCGAGCCAAAGCCTCCCCGGGCCAGCACTTTCTGCAATTTCTCGCTCATGATTCGGGAGCTTTGGGAGTTTCGAGAGCTTCGGGGGCTTCGATGGCTTCGATGGCTTCGATGGCTTCGGGGGTTTCGGCAATTTCGCCCAGCGGCGGCAAGTCGGCAAGGCTTCCCAGGTTGAAATGATCGAGGAACTGC
>RKSA01000133.1 GCA_007571115.1 Gammaproteobacteria bacterium | reverse complement strand
GGCGACGGTCAGCGAATCGATGTTGTAGTTGCGCTGGGAAAACAGCCCGACCACCCGGGACAGCGCGCCAGGCTCGTTCTCCATGAGGATCGAGATGATGCGGCGCATCAGGTTCTCTCCGTCTTGCTCAGGACCATGTCCTTCATTGCGCCGCCCTTGATCGCCATGGGATAGACGTGCTCGTCGGGGTCGACCCGCACATCGACGAAGACCAGCCGCTCGCGCAGGGAGAAGCATCGCTCGAGCTGCTCGCGCAACCGCTCTGGCTCGCTGATGCGGATGCCGACGTGGCCGAAGGATTCGGCGAGCCTGACGAAATCGGGCAGCGATTCGGCATAGGTGCTGTGGCTATGGCGGCCGCCGTACTGCATGTCCTGCCATTGCTTGACCATGCCGAGGGCCTGGTTGTTCAGGCAGATGATCTTGATCGGCAGGCGGTACTGCATGCAGGTCGCGAATTCCTGCATGTTCATGAGGAAGCTGCCCTCCCCCGTGATGCACACCGAAACCGCCTCGGGGAAGGCGAATTGCGCGCCCATGGCGGCCGGCAGGCCGAAACCCATGGTGCCGAGGCCGCCTGAATTGATCCAGCGGCGCGGCTTGTCGAAACCGTAGTGCTGGGCGGCGAACATCTGGTGCTGGCCGACGTCCGACGAGACGAAGGCGTCGCCTCCAGTCAGTTCGTGGACGAGCCTGACGACCTGCTGCGGCTTGATCAGGCCGTTGCGCGGCTCGGGAACCGCCAGCGAATCCTTCTCCCGCCAGCGATCAATCTGCTGCCACCAGATTTTCAGCGCGGCGGGATCGGGCTTTGCCTCGGAACGCTCGATTTCGCCGATCATGTCCTCGAGCACCGCAGCCGCAGGCCCGACGATGGGAATGTCCGCAGCGACGGTTTTCGAGATCGAGGCCGGATCGATGTCGATATGCACGATCGTCGCATCGGGGCAGAACTTGCCGACATCGGAATTGGTGACGCGATCGTCGAAACGCGCACCGATGCAAAGCAGCACATCACAGTAGTGCATCGCCATGTTCGCCTCGTAGGTGCCGTGCATGCCGAGCATGCCGACGAACTGCGGATCGCTTGCCGGAAAGGCGCCAAGCCCCATCAAGGTATTCGTCACGGGGCAGCCGAGCAGCCTGGCGAAGCGCGTCAAGACGCCTGATGCCTCGCCCTGGATCACTCCGCCGCCGCTGTAGAGCATCGGGCGTTTCGCCTCGGCGAGAGCCTCGATGGCCTTGCGCACCTGGCCGGGGTGGCCCTTGCCGGGAACCGCATAGGAACGCAGGCTGATCTCGCCCGGATACGCGTAGGGAAACTTGGCTCGAGGGTCGGTGGTGTCCTTGGGGATGTCGATGACGACGGGGCCCTGGCGGCCCGTCGTCGCGATATGGAAGGCCTTCTTCACGAGCAGCGGGATTTCCGCAGCATTGCGAGCGATGAAGCTGTGCTTGACGATGGGTCGGGAAATTCCGACCATGTCGGTTTCCTGGAAAGCGTCGGTGCCGACCATGCGGCTTTCGACCTGGCCTGAAATCACCACCATGGGGATCGAGTCCATGTAGGCGGTGGCGATTCCGGTGACCGCATTGGTCGCGCCGGGCCCCGAAGTCACGAGCACCACGCCGGCCTCGCCGGTGGCCCGGGCATAGCCGTCGGCGGCATGGGTCGCGGCCTGCTCGTGGCGGACGAGGATGTGTTCCACGTCGTCCTGGTGGAAAATCGCGTCGTAGATGTGCAGCACGGCGCCGCCAGGATAGCCGAAAATGATCTTCACGCCGGCATCGCGCAGGGCGCGGATCAGCATTTCGCCGCCGGAAAGCAGTTCCCCCGCTTCGTTGCTGTCGCTGCTTTCGCTGCCGTTGCTGCTCATTTCCCTTCACTCGCTGGCTGATGCCGGGCCGGGCAGCTCAAGCTGCGGCAGCGGCGGCGCCAGCGCGGAATTGTAATTCGCCATCGCCGTCAGGCTCAATGGCAATCGTGTCGCCAGGGCCAAATTTTCCGGCGAGAACGTGCTGCGCGAGGGGATTCTCGATTCGCTGGCGGAAAACGCGCTTGAGCGGCCGCGCGCCAAACACCGGGTCGAATCCGGCTTCGGCGAGCTGCCGCAGCGCCGCTGGCGAGATGTCGAGCTGCAATTCAGCGCTGGCGAGGCGCTGGTTGAGCAAGCGTGCCTGCAAGCTCGCGATGCGCAGGATCTCTTGCTTGCCGAGGGGGCGGAAGACGACGAGCTCGTCGATGCGGTTAACGAATTCGGGGGGAAAATGGCGCAGCACCGCATCGAGCACCGGGCGCCTGAGGTTTTCGTGGGCATCGCGATCCGGGCTTGCATCGCGCATCAATCGCTGTATCTGCTCCGAACCGAGGTTCGAGGTCATGATGATGACGGTATTGCGGAAATCGACCGTGCGGCCATGGCTGTCGGTGAGCCGACCATCGTCGAGCACTTGCAGCAGCACGTTGAAGACTTCCGCGTGGGCTTTCTCGACCTCATCGAGCAGCAGCACCGAATACGGGCGGCGGCGAACGGCTTCGGTGAGATAGCCGCCCTGTTCGTGGCCGACGTAGCCCGGCGGCGCACCGATCAGCTTGGCGACCGAATGCTGCTCCATGAATTCCGACATGTCGATGCGAACCATCGCCGCCTCGCTGTCGAAGAGAAAATCGGCCAGCGCCTTGCACAGTTCGGTCTTGCCGACTCCGGTCGGGCCGAGGAACAGGAACGAGCCATTGGGCCGCTGGGGGTCGGCAAGGCCCGAGCGGGCGCGGCGCACCGCATTGGCTACCGCAGCGACCGCCTCTTCCTGGCCGACAACTCGCTGCCGCAGCACGTCTTCCATTTCGAGCAGGCGTTGCCGGTCGCCTTGCAGCATCTTGCTCACCGGAATTCCCGTCGCTCGCGAGAGAATCTCGGCGACTTCCTCCTCGGTGACCCGATTGCGCAGCAGGCGCCTCGCCGAAACTGCCTGCTCGCTGGCTTCGGCTAGCTTTTTCTCGAGATCCGGAATCAGGCCGTACTGGATCTCCGACATTCGTTCGAGATCGCCGGCGCGTTGCGCAGCCTCGAGGTCGATTCGCGCCTTTTCCAGGCCCGACTTGATCGACTGCGAGCCTTGCAGCGAAGCCTTTTCGGCTTTCCAGATCTCGTCGAGGTCGGCGTATTCGCGTTCGAGGGCCGCGATTTCCCCGTGCAGCTTTTCGCGGCGCTGCCTCGCCCGGGAGTCGCGGTCCTTTTTCATCGCTTCGCGCTCGATCTTCAACTGGATCAGACGGCGCTCGAGCATGTCCATCTCTTCGGGCTTCGAGTCGATTTCCATGCGGATCATGCTCGCTGCCTCGTCGATCAGGTCGATGGCCTTGTCGGGGAGCTGCCGGTCAGCGACGTAGCGCTGCGCGAGCCTTGCCGCGGCGATGATCGCCGAGTCCGCGATCTCGACGCCGTGATGGACTTCGTAGCGCTCCTTCAAGCCGCGCAGGATCGCCACGGTGTCCTCCTCGCCGGGCTCCTCGACGAGGACTTTCTGGAAACGCCGCTCGAGGGCCGCGTCCTTCTCGATATGCTGCATGTATTCGTTGAGCGTCGTGGCGCCGACGCAATGAAGGCTTCCCCGGGCGAGCGCGGGCTTGAGCATGTTGCCGGCGTCCATGGCGCCTTCGGCCTTGCCGGCGCCGACCAGGGTGTGCAGTTCGTCGATGAACACGATCACCGAGCCTTCGCGGGAGGCGATTTCCTTGAGCACCGCCTTGAGCCGCTCCTCGAATTCGCCGCGAAACTTCGCTCCGGCGATCAGCGCTCCGAAGTCGAGAGCGAGGATGCTCTTGCCTTGCAGCCCTTCCGGGACTTCGCCGTTGACGATTCGCTGCGCCAGACCCTCGATGATCGCGGTCTTGCCGACTCCGGGTTCGCCGATCAGCACGGGGTTGTTCTTGGTGCGGCGCTGCAAGACCTGGATGGCGCGGCGAATCTCGCTGTCGCGGCCGATCACCGGATCGAGTTCGCCGATTCGCGCGCGCTCGGTGAGATCGGTGCAATAGCGTTCGAGGGCCTGCCGGTTCGTTTCGGCTTCGGCGTCCGAAACGGCCTCGCCGCCGCGCAGCTCGGCGATCGCCGCTTGCAAGGCTTCGGCCTTGACCCCATGGAACTTGAGCAACTTGCCGACCGGCCCCGAATCGCCCAGGGCCGCGAGCAGCACGATCTCGCTGGCGACGTGGCTGTCACCCTGCTCTGCGGCGATGGTTTCGGCGCGATTGAACAGCTTGCCCAATTCGGCAGAGACCGACAATTGGCCGTCGTGACGGCTCATCCGCGGCAGCTCGCCAACGAGCTGCTCGAGGGCGGTGCGCAGCTCCGAGCAATTGCAGCCGGCCTTTGCCAGCAAGGCGCACACCGTGCCGCCCTGCTCGTTGAGCAGGGCGAGCAGCAGATGCGCGGGCTCGATCGTGCTGCTGCGGTTGGCGAGAGCGAGCGAGCGTGCCTCGGCACAGGCCGCTTGCAGCTTGCTGGTAAACCTGTCAGGGCCCATGGCCGCGAACCTCGGCAGAACGGAACGGAACAGAACAAAATAAGTGCCTGCAATGCTACATGCGGCTATGGCGGGGAGATTTCAAGCCGCAGCGCGACAGCCGCAAGAGCGGCAAGAGCCACGATAATCGCGGAACTGGCCAGCACCAGTTCCGGCGCTAGGGCCTGATGCAGATCACGTTCGCCATGCGTCCGGCAACTCCGCCGCGGCGATGGGAGAAGAACCGCCCAGGCTGGCAGTATGTGCAAACGCTGCCACCACTGACCGAAGCGAGGCCCGCAGCGCGCAGCTTGTCGATGGCGATCCGGGCGAGGTCGGCCAGATACTTGCCTCGGGTCGCGGCGGGATGAAAGGCTGTCGCGAGCGCTTGCCGCTGCTCCTCGTCGCCGGCGCCTGCGAGGAAGGCCTCGCGAAGCTCCTCGCCAACCTCGTAATGGCAGGCGAGAATCCCGGGGCCCAGCCAGGCGAGCAGCTCCTCGCCGGGAGTCTTCATCGCCGCGAGGGTGTTTTCGACGATTCCAGCGCACAGGCCGCGCCAGCCTGCATGAATGACCGCGACTTCGTCGCCTGCCCTGCTGCAAACGAAAACCGGCAGGCAGTCGGCGCTGAGCACGCAGCAGGCGATTCCTGGAGTCCGGCTCACGAGAGCGTCAGCCTCGAGGGCCTTGCCGACGCGCTGCACGACGACAGGCCGCGCGCCATGGACTTGCCGCAGCCATTGGAAATCGGCGTGGAAGCCGAGCCGCTTGGCAAGCCGGCGGCGATTGCCGCGGACTCGTTCGGGATCGTCGCCAACGTGGGTGGCGAGGTTGAATCCGGCTCTGCCCCGGGTCGTGACCGCCGCGAACACGCTGGCCGGAGCTGGCCAGTCAGGACGGATCAGTTCTGGCGCCTGTATCGGCATCGTTCTTCTCCTCTTCCTCTTCCTTTCCCTTGTTCCTGGCAAGGCGCAGGCAGCGAAGCAATTGCTCCATGTCGTCGGGCAATGGCGCCTGCTCGGTCAATTCGTGGCCATCGACGGGGTGCGGCAACGACAGTCGCCAGGCGTGCAATGCCTGGCGCTGGAAGCTGCCCAGCGCAGCAGCGAGCCTGGCATCGCCGCCGGTCGGCGGCCTCGGCCTGCCGCCATAGCCTGGGTCTCCGGTCAATGGATGGCCGAGCCAGGCCATGTGGACGCGGATCTGGTGCGTGCGCCCCGTTTCCAGAGAGATCTTGAGCAAGGTATGCTGCGGAAACCGCTCGAGCACGCGATAATGCGTCCGTGCGGGCTTGCCTTCGGCGAGCACGGCCCTGCGTTTGCGATGCACGGGATGGCGGCCCAGGGGCTGATCGATCGTTCCGCCGGCGACGAGCGCGCCTTGCACGATCGCCTGATAGACTCGCTCGATGCGCCGCTCGCGAATCTGCCTGAGCAGCTCGTCCCGGGCAGTCAGAGTTCGCGCGATCAGCAGCAGGCCGCTGGTGTCCTTGTCGAGGCGATGCACGATGCCCGCCCGGGGAAGCCCTGCGAGTTCGGGAAATTGATGCAGCAGACCGTTGAGCAAGGTTCCGCCGCGATGGCCCGGAGCGGGATGCACGACGAGCCTGGCGGGCTTATTGACGATGAGCAGATGCTCGTCCTGGTAGCGAACCTCGAGCTCGAGGGACTCGGGCCCCGATTCGTGGCCGAGCGCGAGCTCGGCATCGAGCACGAGCAAGTCGCCGCTGCGCAGGCGCTCGCGCTGCCTGGCGCTGCGCGAATTGACCGTCAGTTTTCCCTGGCGGATCCAGCCCTGCAGGCGCGCCCGGGAAAAATCGGGGAAAAGCCGCGCCGCAGCGAGATCGAGCCTCATGCCGTCGAGCGCTTCGCTGACGCGCCCCTGCTGGAAGACTTTTCCTGCCTGCATCGATTTGGTTCCTGGGCGTCGCTGAAGTTACAATAGCACATTGCAAAAGCCTGCAACGGGCCCTGTAACGAATGGAAGCCATGAGCAGAATCGACCGACTCGCGAAGAACTTGCTGCTAGTTTGCGCATCCTTGCTCGTCAGTGCCTGCGCCTGGTTCGGCGAGGAAGAGGAAGACGAATTCGCCAGCCTGAGCACCGAGGAGCAGTTCTACCAGCAGGCCCTCGACCAGCTCACCAGCCGGAACTATCTCAGGGCGATCGCCACCTATGAGGCGCTGGAATCGCGCTTCCCCTTCGGCCGCTTCGCCGAGCAGGCGCAGATCGAGATCGTCTACGCGTATTTCAGCAGCGGCGACCGGGAAGCCGCGCGGGCCGCAGCCGAGCGCTTCATCCGCCTGCACCCCGACAGCGAAAACATCGACTACGCCCACTACATGCTCGGCCTGTCGTCCTTCGAGGACAACAGCAGCCTGATCGACCGTCTCATCCCCATCGACCACACCAAGCGCGACCCCGGCCGCACCAAGGAATCGTTCAGCGATTTCGCGCAATTGCTCGCGCTGTACCCCGACAGCCCCTACTCGGCCGACGCCAGAGCCAGGATGATCTATCTGCGCAACAATCTCGCAGCCCACGAAATTCATGTCGCGAACTACTACCTCGAACGTCGCGCGTACATCGCGGCGCAACGGCGCGCACAGCACGTCGTGGAAAACTTCCAGGGAACCCCCGCCGTGTCCGACGCGGTGGCGATCATGGTCGAATGCTATCTGCGGCTGGGCCTTAACGATCTCGCCGACACTTCGCTAGCACTGCTGCGGGAAAACTACCCCGACCATCCATCCCTCGACGGAAACGGCGAATTCCTGATCCGCACCGAAATCTCCGACCCTTCGCTGCTCTATACCGTCAGCTTCGGCCTGCTCGGCGACAACCGCAGCGATCCTCCCCTGGCGCCGACCTCGAGACCACCGCTTTCGGGAAGCGAGCAGATCATCAACTCCCAGAACCCCCAGGAAGATGTCCGGGAGCCTGGCCGGTCGCTGCTCAGCATCATCACTTTCGGCATTTTCGACTAGTCTCCCGGAGGCCAGGCATTGGTGATCGGATAGCGCCGGTCGCGGCCGAAGGCCTTTTGCGTCAGGCGCACGCCTGGCGGACCCTGGCGGCGCTTGTACTCGTTGCGGTCGACAAGGCCCACGACCCTCGACACGGTCGCCGCGTCGAAACCGTCCTCGCTGATCCGCTCAGCGCTCCAGTCGCGCTCGACGTAGCGCTCGAGAATCGCGTCGAGCACCGCATAGGGTGGCAGAGCGTCCGAATCGAGCTGCCCCGGCGCGAGCTCGGCAGAAGGCGCCCGCTCGATGACTTGCCGGGGAATGACCTCGCCGCCACTCGCGTTGCGGTATTCGGCGAGGCGGTAGACGAGGCTCTTGCTGACATCCTTGAGCACGTTGAATCCTCCCGCCATGTCGCCATA
>RKSA01000240.1 GCA_007571115.1 Gammaproteobacteria bacterium | reverse complement strand
GCAGGTGCTGGAAACGCTCGGGCGCCGTTTCGTAGCGGAAGCGCAGCGGCAGGTCGCATTCGAGAAGGTCGAGCTGGGAGGAAAGGCTGATGCCGAGGCTGGCCGCATCGAGGAAGTCGCGGCCGCCGAAGTCGAGGCGCACCACCGGATGGCGCGCGGACCAGTCCCAGCGGTCGTGGATGTGCAGGCCGCAGAACAGTTCCTCGCTGCCCTCGAAGAGTTCCTTGAGCGTATCGACAAGCAGGCTCTTGCCGAAGCGGCGCGGTCGCGACAGGAAGTAGTGCGTGCCCCTTTCGAGCAGGCGCTCGATATGGGGAGTCTTGTCGACATAGTAGCAGCCGCTCTCGCGGATCTTGCGAAAGGTCTGGACGCCGGTGGGGAGCCTGCGTTTCTTCATGACCGATAGCCTAACCGGTTGGCGGGGGAAGTCAACATGATGAACATTTAGAGACCTCGAACAAGGCCACCGCATCGGCCTGCGCCTGACGGCTTGTCCTCTGCGACTCCCCCTCAAGGGGGAGTGATTTTGTTTACTGCTCGAATTCGGCGAGTTCGTCGATGCCGAAGCGGCGGCCGAGGGCGCTGATGTCGTTGACGCTGATGTCGCCGGCGACGTTTGCGAGAACCATTTCGCCGTCCTCGGAAACGACCATCAGGGCGATACCGTAGACGATCTGATCATCTGGCGAAAAGCGCAGGAAAACGTCGACCTGGTCTTCGTCCTCGCGGACCCGGACGACTCGCTCCCAGCCTTCGCTTTCGAGCTCGGCCGACATCTCGTTCATGTTGATGCTGGCCTGCTCGACATCGTCACCGATGTCGTTGAAGACATGCATGCGCACGCTCAACAGTTTCGAGACGAAGCTCATGGCTTCGTCGTCCTCTTCGGGAATCATCTCGGTGATGAGGCGAAGCAAAGGCTCGCGCAACGCCACCTCGACCGCAGGCTCTGCGTCGACCAGCCCATGCAGGGTGGAAAAATCGACGTATCCGGGATGGTCCTCGGCGGCCATCGCGAACGTGCAATACGCCACGATCACCGAGGCTGCAAACAGTTGCTGGATTGACTTCATGCTAGTGCTCCTTGTCTGGACTCGTTTCTGGACTCGTTTCTGGGCTCGTGCCTGCCCGTACTCTCTCCTGCCTGGTCGGCGCTAGATCGGATCGTCCATCGCGGGGGGCATTTCGCCGCCTTCCGCAGGGTCGATCGAAAGCGCTGGCAGGCTGAAGACCGGCACGTTGAGCATCCTGTCGCCGAGCCGGATTTGCATGGATTCGGTAATTTCGTTCAAGGTTGTGATCGTCGTGTTCAGGTCTTCGATCGCGACCATGAGTTCCTGCGAGGTAACTGGATTTTCGACAGCGATCTGGGGAGGTGCCGGTATCGGCGCCGGACTGGCGAACCAGAACCATGCCGCGACTCCCGCGAGCGCCGCTGTGCCCATGGCTGGCAGCGCCAAGGGCAGCCAGCTCGCAGCGAACCAGCGGTGCATGCGTTCACGCCAGGGAGGCGGCAGCCGCTCTGCCTCGGCGAGCACGCGGCCAAGCAATGCCGGCGGCAACTCGGGCTGGGGCAGGTCGAGCATCGCGTCACGCAGGTCCCGTGCGAGCAGGTATTCGCCGGCACAATCGGGGCAGGTGCGCAAATGCGCCAGGGCCGACTGCCGTTCGGCCGGCGCGAGCTCGTTGTCGAGCAGATCGTCGATCTGCGCGAGGAAGATGCCGCAGGCCGTGTTCGGCTTGTTCATGCCTGGTCTGTTCATGCCTGGTTTGTTCATGTCTGATTCCTCGATATTGCCAAGCTGTTCGTCGTCACCGTCCTTCGCTGTCTGTCATTGCCATGCTCAAGGCGCTGCGCAGGCGAGCGTTCCGGGGCCGGCGCCATTGGCTTGCCGCGACGCCGACGCCGATCCGGTCGCGCCGGACAGGCCTTCGCCGGTTCCGCGAACGGCGTGGAAAAGCTGCCGCAAGTTCTCGTTTTCGCGAAGCTTTCTGCGCCCCCGATGCAGATACACCTTGACCTGGCTTTCGCTCAGGCGCAAAACGACCTCGATATCCGCATAGGCCATTCCCTGGATGTCGCGCATGATGAGCAGCGAGCGGAACGGCTCGTCGAGAGCTTGGATCGATTCGAGCAGCACCTGCCGCAGCCGGTCGCGGTCGAGGGCATCGTCGTGATCCTCGCTGCTCGCCGAGGCATCGGGATCGATCCGGTCATCGACCCGGGAATCGGCGAGCTGCTGCTTGCGAACCTGATCGATCACCGCGTTGCGAGTGACTCGCATCAGCCAGGCCATGATCTTGTCGGGATCGATCGAGCCCCAGTTCCGCCAGAGCTTGATGAGCACTTCCTGGGTGACATCATCGGCGCCCTGCCTGCCCCGCAGGCTGTAGCAGGCGAAGGCGTAGACTTTCTGCCCGTATTGCTGCACTGCCCGCTGATAGTCTGATCGCATGCTGGTGTTCGACTCTTGCTTCTTGCTGGCGACTTCAGCCATGTCTTGCCTCGTTAGACGCAAGCCAACGGCAAAGGTTACCGACGCACCATCCCCATGAAGCATCGAGCAGCCCCGAACGAAGCCACAAAATCACTCCCCCCTTGAGGGGGAGTCGCAGAGGACAAGCCGTCAGGCGCAGGCCGATGCGG
>RKSA01000130.1 GCA_007571115.1 Gammaproteobacteria bacterium | reverse complement strand
CGTTCCTGTCGCCCCCTATGTTGTTGAGCAGCCTGCCGGCGCTGTCCAGGTGCTTCTTCGACGACAGCACCCGGAAGAACTCGTTCCTTTGCTCGCAGCCGGGATTGAAGTAGACGAAGGCACAGAACTGCTCCTTGCTCCCGGGCAGCCCGGCTGGATCCTCGACCGGGCGCAGGAGCGCCTGCGGGGCGCCCATCTGGATCGCCCACAGGGGCAGACGGAAGTTCCTGCCCTCTGTGGGGTCGGAGGAGAAGGTTCAGTCGTGGAAGCGGAAGTCCGGGAAGACGTTATCGCCCAAGAAGGTCGCCTTGGTGCGGCTGTAGCGGTAGTGCTTGTGGTCGAAGACGGAGCACAGCAGGAACTCCGGGTCGGCGGGATCGAGCCGCAGGTCGCGATGCTCGGAGAGCGCCCGATAGAGCCAGTTCTCGGACTCCAGTGCCTCGGTGCTCTCCCTGTGCCAGAAGTCGACGAACCACAGCCTCGGGGTGCGCCGCCTCATGCGGGATCTGCCATGCGACCACACGCGTTCGCTCCAGGCGTTGGCGTCATGTCGGCCGTCGCCGGCATCCCCTAGACGAATCAGGGGATGCCGCCAGAATCGCAAAGATGCCGACACCGAACGCCCCTGCCGCCGGTCGATGCGATCCGATCCTGAGCGCCACTCCCGAATTCCCTTCTGCCCCGTGTCCTCTTGCCCGGCTGGTTTTCTGCCATTGTGCTCGATGGCGAACTCGATTCTAGGATAGTCCTCTGCTGCCGCTTGCTCGATTGGCGCAGGGAATCACCCGTCATCTGCGAGATCCTCCGGGAACTGTCCGGCGGCCACGGTGCCGAGTCGACATCTGAGCCTCCTCTTGCCTGACGGTCGGGCTGGGCAAACGCATGCCGAACACTGCTGAAGACCCCGCATGCACTCGGCTCGGCAGACTCGCCGTACCCACGCATCTCTTGCGCGTACGTGTCGGGATGCACCGAGAGTGGGCAGGGTCAGTTCGGCCACGACTTCGACTCTCGCGGCCTACCCCATCCCCTGCCGCCGGCATGATGATCTGGAACTGGATGCCGTGGTACGCATCTACCCTGCAGAAGGATACTCGCATGTGATCGTGAAGAATCTCCTGCGGCGGCGGCCTCTGGCGGAGATGGAGAGAGAGGGTAGGACTCCGAAATCTGCGGGCAACCGCCATTTCCGGGGGTTGATGCAGATCCCCGAGACCGGATTGTTGACAGGTGTCACGAGGGATGCGCTCATGCGCACGGAGGGGGAAGATTGCTGAGGGAGCTTCTTCGAGCGACTGGAGAGTACTTCGTCTTCTACCGCACCCGCACATAGCCGCTCTCGACAGAACGCTCACTTGAGTCCCAAGGGTGCTGTCGACGAACAGCCCAGCTTCTGCTGGACAAACCGATGAGATGGGTCTCGATGCCTTGGGAAGGCTGCGCCAGCGCGGTAACTGTGGGCGGCCCCCGTCACGCGCCCCGCGCTCTACGCATTCTCCTCACATCCGTAGATGGTCTCCTGCCACGCGGCGGGATGGATCGCGTGACTTGCGCCCCATCCCGCATCCAGATCAAGCAGTCCGCCCCACCGCCCGGTACAGTCCGCAGTGGCTGAGTAGAAAGATTTCTAACGTTTTCGCTCAGAGGGCTTGACTCAGGGCACAGGACCTGAATAGAATCGGCATATGACAACTCAAAATACAGGCGAGCCTCCGATGATCGTGCTTGGTGCGTATCCCATCCACCACGCTGAGGGACCCTATCGAATCGAGGACACGTTTAAGCTCAGGCACGCTGCGGGAATCTACACGGTTTTTGGGAATCCCGAGGATCCCAACGGTAGTTGCGTGGATGTTGGTCAATCCAAAAATGTTCGGAAGCGTATTGAGAATCACGATCGAACTCAATGCTGGGAAGAGGCGGGCTATAACAAGCTTTGGATTGCAGTGATCTATACCAGCCTCAGTGGACTCGACATGATAGAGCAAGATCTGATCAGGCAACTCAATCCAGTTTGTGGACAGCATTTTCGGCCTTAGCACTCATGAGGCGCATAGGGGGCGGACTTCTCCTTGATCTTCTGCGAAAGCTTATATTTTGATTTGTGTGGGCGATGTATCGACCGAGGAGGTCAGAGGGCTTTCAGCGACTAAATCGGATTGCTCAGTCATCGCGTGTAGTTGGCGAGAGAGTTGGCTGAGAAGGCGCGACTGGCGTTTCGGCGCAGCTCAGCAGATCGTAGAATCGGGCGATTTCCTTAGGCTCGATCCGCCGCTTCCTGGAAGGCCACCTTAGGTCGCGGCGCAAACCCGTCCGCTCCTGCGGGCGCTTTATCTGCGTCCCGCATCCCGGTGCTGCGGGGAAGATTCGCACATGGCGAGGCGGGGAAGCGCATGAGCGGGCAAGGAGAGGGGTTGCTCCGGGATCCTGTCGAGACCGTTTGCGCCCTCGTCTACGCCGTCGCCGCAGCCTTGGTCGAGGCCTACCCGGAGGCGTTCCTGCTCGGCGCCCCGGCCGCCCGCTCGGTCGCGGTCGCGGTTCTGCTCTATGTGGCCCTCTCTCGCTCGGTCCAAGCTCTCTTCATCATGCGCTATCGCCTGAGCCTGGTGTCCCGCCGCAGGGTTCTGCTCCGTCCGGAGGACATGCCCG
>RKSA01000008.1 GCA_007571115.1 Gammaproteobacteria bacterium | reverse complement strand
GTACAACACTAGATCAGAAACCGGGAATTCTTGTCTTGAATGAGAACTGGAACAGCAGGGAGCCGATCTATCGGCAGCTTCGCGACCGCGTTGCCGAGCGAATCATCGATGGCGCACTGGCCGAAGGCGAGGCAGCGCCTTCGGTTCGCTCGGTCGCCAGCGAATTGCGCATCAATCCGATCACCGTTTCCCGCGCCTACCAGTTGCTCGTCGACGAAAGGCTGCTCGAGGCGAGGCGCGGACTCGGCATGTACGTCGCTGCCGGGGCGAGGCAGCGCTTGCGCGAACTCGAAAGGAAGCGCTTTCTCGAACGCGAGTGGCCGATGATCGTCAAGCGGATCGACCGCCTGGGCCTGAAACTCGATGATCTGCCTGGCAAGCCGGATCGGGGAAGCGAGTAGCAGCGGGCAAATGGAGCAGATGGAGCGGACAGAGCAAAAAAGCAAATGGCGAGGATGAGACGGATGGAACAGAAAGAGCAGCAAAGCAGGGCAGGGATGCCAACAGAGGCAACAGGAGTGGCAGGGTTACGACACACAAGGCCACGGGAATCACGAGAGCAACGAGAGAGGTATCGATTCATGAAAAACTCGATTGTCGCGCGGGGGCTGGAAAAGTCCTACGGCAAGCTGAAGGCGCTCGATGGCGTCGCCTTTGCCGTTCCCAGCGGTTCGATCAGCGGCCTGATCGGCCCGAACGGCGCTGGCAAGTCGACGGCCTTGAAAGCCTTGCTCGGCCTGATCGACTTTCGCGGCGAGCTCGAGGTCGCCGGCATGAACCCTCGCGCGGCGCGGCACAAGCTGATGGAGGAAGTGTGTTTCATCGCCGATGTCGGCATTCTGCCTGCCTGGATGACGGGCAGGCGTCTGCTCGACTACGTCGAGGCCGTGCATCCGCGTTTCGACCGGGTGCGGGCCGAACGCTTGCTCGCCGATACCGACATACCCCCGGGCAAGAAAATTCGCGCATTGTCGAAAGGAATGATCGTGCAATTGCACCTGTCCCTGGTCATGGCGATCGACGCGAGCGTGCTCGTGCTCGACGAGCCGACCCTGGGCCTCGACATCATGTATCGCAAGACCTTCTACGACCGCTTGCTCAACGACTATCACGACGGTCGCCGCACCATCGTCATCAGCACGCATCAGGTCGAGGAGATCGAGCGCCTGCTGACGCATCTGCTGTTCATCGACCAGGGCAAGATCGTGCTCGACATGCCCGTGGCCGAAGTCGCCGGGCATTACGTGGAAGTCGCGGTCGACGCCGAACAGCGCGAACGCGCGCTGGGCCTGAATCCCATGCACACGCGGGAATTGCTTGGCCAGCTCGTCTGTGTGTATGCCGGCCTCCCGCGGCAGCAACTCGAAGGTCTCGGAGAGTTGCGCGCGCCAGCGGTCGCCGACCTGTTCGTCGCCAAGCTCGGAAAGGAAAGGAGGGAAGGAACATCATGAAAACTGCACCCGCGCGTTTTGGCACTTTCTACGCCTTGTTGTGGAGAGAGTTCATCGAGCATCGAAACCTGATCCTGATCGCGCCGCTGGTCGCGGCGCTACTGCTGACGCTGCTGCTTGTCTGGGTGATGTTCTTGCTGCCGGAATCCTTCAAACAGTTCCTCATCGATGAGGCTGCGTCCTGGCTGACGAACCTCCCGTTGCGCGCTGCGGTGCTCATCCCGGTGCTGCTTGCGCAGCTTTTCGTTCCGGTGCTGCTCCTGATTTGGCTGATCTACCTGACGGTCTGCCTCTACCAGGAGCGCAAGGACCGCAGTTTCCTGTTCTGGCAGTCGATGCCGGTTTCCGACGGGCAGACGGTGCTCGCGAAAGTCGTGACCGTCGTGTTCGTGATTCCCGCAGTCACGAGCGTGTTCGTATTCTGCTGGCTGCTCGTCCCCATGTTCCTGGTCGTGCCAGCGCTGCCGGAACCGGGTGTGTCGTCGGCGTGGCTGCGATCGCTGCTGCTGGTGTTCGACGGCACCTTGCTGTTCTATTGCTTCGCTTGGCTGACCGGGCTGCTGTTCATGCCCGTGATCGGCTGGTTTTTGCTGTTTTCGGCGTATTCGCGGCGTGTGCCCTTTCTTTGGGCGGCAGGCAGCGCCATCGCGCTGGCCTTGTTCGAGATCTGGTTGCTGGACAGCGCCTGGCTCGGCTATTGGTTGGACTGGCCGACCAATGGCTACGTGTTTGGCTGGCCGGACGTCCCGGCAGCGCTGTTCAGTTACGAAATGCTGGTGGCATTGCTGCTGGGGAGCGTATTGCTCACCGGCGCGGCCCTGATGCGCCGCTACAACGACTAAGACACGAGGAGACGAAATGAAAAGCCATCTTTTGCAGAACCTGCAGAACCGCCATGTCCTGCTCGCGAGCGTGATCTCTGTGTTTTTCTTTCTTGCGCTGATCGAGGCCGGCCTGAGCGGTCGTCACGAACTGCTGGATTTGGAGATCGATAACAGCTTCTTGCAGTTCAAGGTCGAAGAATATCTGTGGTTCAACGAGGATGAGTTCGACGAATTGCTCGAATTCCTCGGCGACACGATCGGCGACCACGACTAGTGACGGCCTGGCAAGCCAGCTCGGCACGGCTATGCTAGGATTCCTCCCGGGTGCCTGGGAACCGGGCAAGCGGCCCGCGCGGGGCGCCCAAGGCGTTGTG
>RKSA01000197.1 GCA_007571115.1 Gammaproteobacteria bacterium | reverse complement strand
GAGCTGCGAGTCTCGCTGCCCTTCGAGGAGGGCAAGGTGATCGACGCCAAATGGCGCCCCGAACTGACGACGGTGGTGCGAATCCGCGAGCTCGGCGCCGAGGACTGGAGCCCGGGCTTCGAAACCCCGCTGCAAGGATGCAGCTTCGTCGGACTCAAGCCCGATACCGAATACGAGCTTCAGGTCACGCACAAAAACGCCAAGGGAGAAGGCCCTGCGGCGCGAATGCGCTGCCGGACCCAGCCCAGCGGCCAGATGGGCGAGATCGTTCCGTTTCCCCGGCAGTGACCTCGGGTTCAGTCGCGTAGCCCGGGCGGGAGGCTGAACGAGATGTTCTCGCTGACTCCGGCAAGCTCGCGCACCTCGCTGCCTGTTTGCAGAGAGCCCGTTTGCAAATAATCGACGACCTCGCGAACGAGCAGTTCGGGGGTCGATGCCCCTGCGGTCACGCCGACTTGGCGCCTGCCTTCGAGCCAGCCAGGCTCGATGGCGCTGGCGTTGCTGATCAGATGGGCCTGGCAGCCGAGCTGTTCGGCGAGGTCGCGCAGGCGGTTCGAGTTCGAGCTGTTGGCGGCGCCGACGACGAGGATCAGGTCGCATTCGAGCGCCATCTGCTTGACGGCGTCCTGGCGGTTCTGCGTGGCGTAGCAGATGTCGCTCTTGCGCGGCCCCTGGATGCCGGGGAAACGCTCCTGCAAGGCGGCGACGATTCGCGCGCAGTCGTCGACGGACAAGGTCGTCTGGGAGACGTAGCTCAGCCGCGACGCGTCCCGCACCTCGAGCCTGGCGGCATCCCCGACCGATTCGACGAGATAGATATCGCCCCCCGCCCCGCGATCGAAATTGCCGATCGTTCCCTGCACTTCGGGGTGCCCGGCGTGCCCGATCAGGACGCATTCGCCGCCTTCGCGGCTGATTTTCGCGACTTCGCGATGCACCTTGGTGACCAGGGGGCAGGTCGCGTCGAACACCTGGAAATCCCGCGCCAGCGCATCGGCCTGCACGACCTGGGCGACGCCGTGGGCGCTGAACACCACGATGGGCCTGCGGCCCCGCGAATCGAGCGCCGGAATCTCGTCAAGCTCCTCGACGAAAACGGCGCCCCGCTGTTTCAGCTCCGCCACGACATGGCGGTTGTGCACGATCTCGTGGCGAACGTAGACTGGCTTGCCAAAACGCTCCAAGGCTCGCTCGACAACCTCGATGGCACGCTCGACACCCGCACAAAAGCCGCGCGGATTGGCCAGCTTGACGGTCATGTTCATGATGGTTTCTCAAGCATGGCTGCGTTGCTCGCCGGGGCCTTCGATGTTGCTGATGCAGCGTTGGCAAAGCCCCGGGTGTTGTGGCGACTCGCCAACTTCGGGGCGGTGGTGCCAGCAGCGTTCGCATTTGCCGTGGGGGCTCGCGGCGACGCAAAGGCGCAGGCCGTCGAGGGATGTCGCCACGCTGTCGGCGTCGGCCTCGGCGAGAGGGTGAGCATCGGCCCGGGAGACGATCAGCACAAAGCGCAGCTCCTCGCCAAGCTCGCGCAATTGCGCGAGCAATGCCTCGCTGGCGTAGAGATCGACTTCGGCGCCGAGGCTCGAACCGAGGGTCTTGTCGGCGCGTTTCGCCTCGAGCTCGCGATTGAGTGCCGACTTGACCGCCATCATCCGCTCCCAGAAAGCGTCGCCGAGCCTGCCCTCCCGGGCGAAGCCCGGGCCGGCGCCGACCATGTCGGTCAAGTGTACCGAAGCGGCGCGGTCGCCGGGGATATGCTCCCAGATCTCGTCGGCGGTGAAGCTGAGGATCGGCGCGAGCATCGGGCTGAGCATTTCGAGGATGTGGAGCATCGCGGTCTGGGTCGACCTGCGCGCCTGGCTCTGGGCCTGGGTCGTGTACTGGCGGTCCTTGATGATGTCGAGATAGAAGCCGCCAAGCTCAATAACGCAGAAGTGATGCACTCGCTGATAGATCGAGAGGAAGTTGTATTCGTGATAGTGGCCGGTCACTTCGTCGAGCAGTTGCTGGGCGCGCCGCACGATCCAGTGGTCGAGGGAGACGAGCTCGCCGGGTGCCAGCGAATCGCGCTCGGGATCGAAGCCGTGCAGATTGGCGAGCATGAAGCGCGCCGTATTGCGGATGCGCCGGTACGCATCGGCGACCTGGCGAAAGATCTGCTCGGAAACCGCCATTTCGCCACGATAGTCGGTGGCAGCGACCCAAAGGCGCAGGATGTCGGCGCCGTGTTGCTGGAAAATTCGCTCGGGAGCGACGGTATTGCCGAGGGATTTCGACATCTTGCGCCCTTCGGCGTCGACGAAAAAGCCATGGGTCAGAACCTCGCGATACGGCGCCTCGCCGTGCATGGCGATGGCGGTCTTGAGCGAGGACTGGAACCAGCCCCGGTGCTGGTCCGAGCCTTCCAGGTAGAGGTCGGCGGGGCGCCGCAGCTCGTCGCGCCGGTCGAGCACTGAGCAGTGCGTCACTCCCGAATCGAACCAGACGTCGAGAGTGTCGGTGACCTTGCGGTACTGCCCGGCTTGCTCGCCGAGCAGTTCGGCGGCATCGAGCTCGTGCCAGGCTTCGATTCCAGTGCGTTCGATGCGCTGCGCAACTTGCTCGAACAGCGCTTGCGTGTCGGGGTGCAAGTCGCCAGTCTCGCGATGCACGAACAAGGTGATCGGAACTCCCCAGGTGCGTTGCCGCGAAACGCACCAGTCGGGGCTGCCACGCAGCATCAGCTCCATTCGCGCCTGGCCCCAGTCGGGAATCCATCGCACCCTGGATGTCGCTTCGAGGGCCGCATCGAGCAGGCCCCGTTCGCCCATGCTGATGAACCACTGCGGTGTGGCGCGGTAGATCAATGGCGTCTTGGTTCGCCAGCAATGGGCATAGCTATGCTCGATGCGCTGCTCGCTGAGCAGTTTGCCGCCTTCGCCCAGGGCCTCGATGATCGGCGCGTCGGCCTTGTAGACGTGGACTCCGGCAAAACGCCCTGCGGCGGCGCGGAACACGCCGTGGTCGTCGATCAGGTCGAGGGTTTCGAGGCCGTATTCGCGGCCGGTGTTGAAATCGTCGATGCCGTGATCGGGAGCGGTATGCACCGCGCCGGTTCCGGCCTCGAGGGTGACATGGCCGCCGAGCACGACTGGCGAGGCTCGCTCGTGCAAGGGATGCTGCAAGCGTTGCGATTCGAGCCGCGAGCCCTGGCAGACCCCGAGCACGCGATGGTTCTCGCAGCCGTAGCGCTGCATCGCCTGCCCGACGAGGCCGCTGGCGATGACGAGCAGCTCGGCGCCTTTCCCGCTTGCGCATTCGACCAGCGAGTACTCGAGCCCGGCATTGACGCAGACCGCCTGGTTGGCAGGCAAGGTCCAGGGAGTCGTGGTCCAGATCGCCACCGAGACCGGAAGTTCCCCAGGCGCCTCGGCCAAGTCGAAACAACTGGTCAGGGCGGCGCGGTCGATGGCGCTGAAGCGAACGTCGATGGCGTGGGAAGTCTTGTCCCTGAATTCGACTTCGGCCTCGGCGAGCGCCGAAGCGCCGACGACGCTCCAATAGACGGGCTTGTAGCCGCGAACGAGATGGCCTCGCGCGACGATTTGCGCCAGGGCGCGGACGATGTCGGCCTCGGTCATGAAATCCATCGTCAGATAGGGGTTCTGCCAGTCTCCAAGCACTCCAAGGCGAATGAAACCGGCCTTTTGCCGCTCGATCTGGCCGGCCGCGTATTCGCGGCAGGCGCGGCGGAATTCGGCATGGCTGATTTTCTGCCCGGCCTTGCCGCGCTTCTTCTCGACGTTGTGCTCGATCGGCAGGCCGTGGCAGTCCCAGCCGGGCACGTAGGGCGCGTCGAAGCCCGTCATCTGCCTCGACTTGACAATGAAGTCCTTGAGCGCCTTGTTGATCGCGTGGCCAAGGTGCAGGTCGCCGTTCGCGTAGGGAGGGCCGTCGTGCAGGATGAAGGATTTGCGGCCGGCGTTTTTCGCCCGGATCGCTCGGTACAGGCCGAGTTCGTCCCATTTGCGCAGGCGCTCGGGTTCGCGCCTGGCGAGTTCGGCGCGCATGGGAAAATCGGTATGGGGCAGGTTGAGGCTTTGCTTGTAGCGGGTCATGACTTCAATGCTTCGTTTTCTTTTGCTGCGTTTGCGTTCGCTGCGTTTGCTGCGCTCGCGCAGTTCACGAGCAGGCGCCGGGTCTGCTCGACGTCGACGGCGATCTGTTGCCGCAGCTCCTGCAGCGATTCATATCGCACCTCGTCGCGCAATTTCTGCCGGAACACGACCTCGATGAACTCGCCGTACAATTCACCATGCGATTCACCGTGCGATTCACCGTGCGATTCGCCACGCAAAACGCCGTCGAAACCGAGCAGATGCGCTTCGAGGACGGGCTTGCCGGCATCGCTCACCGTCGGGCGGTAGCCGACGCTCACCGCCGCAGGATACACGCTCCCCAGAACTCGCACATGGCAGGCGAAAATCCCGTGCAAGGGGATGCGGCGATGCGAAAGGGCGAGGTTGCAGGTCGGATAGCCGAGCCTCGTTCCGAGCCGCTCGCCTCGCATCACCTCGCCGCTGATCGAGTAGGGCCTTCCGAGCAGCCTGGCCGCAGCGTCGAACTCGCCGAGGGCGAGTCTTTCGCGGATCAGCGTGCTGCTGACGCGAACCCCGTCGCATTCGCGAAGCTGCGTTCTGTGAACGCTGAAGCCCTGCTCGCTGCCGGCTCTTTCGAGCATGGCGAAATCGCCTTGCCGCCGATGGCCGAAGCGGAAATCGTCACCGACGATCAGCGCCGCGATGCCGAGCCCATCGACGAGGATGCTGCGGATGCAGTCGGCAGCCGAAGTCCGGCTCATCGCCGCATCGAAGCGCAGCACGAGGCAGAAATCGATCCCCTGCCCTTCGATCCGCCGCAGCTTTTCTTCCTGATCCATCAGCCGCGCCGGGCATTCGCCATCGGCACCGGCGAAAAACTCCTCGGGATGCGGCTCGATCAGGATCACCAGCGCGGGAAGGCGCAACCGCGCCGCCTGCTGCCGCAACTGGCCGAGAACCGACCGGTGCCCGAGATGCACTCCATCGAACTTGCCGATCGTCGCGACGCACCTGCCATGATCCCGGCAAAAACCGCCAGCGTCTGCTATCACGATCACGGCACAAACCCGGCCTGCCCAAAGGCCGCAAAGTATACCCCCTTTCCCGATGGCAGGGCAGGTTTGGCGCCGCTGGCTAGCTTTTGGGGGTTCGCAGGCGGGTGAGGGCGCGGCGTAGCAGCGACCTGGCGATAGCGAGCAGGCAGGCGGCGAGAACGAGCTGCCCGACGAGCAGGTGGACGACCGAAATCGTGTCCGACATGCGCACCATCTCGACCATCTGGCCGATCGTCAACGCTGCCAGCGCGGCGGCAAGCAAGGCAGCCAAAAGCTGCAACAGGGCAAACAGCTTGTTCATCCGGTCTGGGCCAGTTGAGCGGGAGCGTGGCGGGCGTGGAACTTGCGGTAGCCTTCGGCACCCATGAAGCGCGTCAGTGTCTTGGCGCCGGTCCTGCGCACATCGACGATGATGAGCCCTTCGAGGGAGTTGTTGAAATCCGAATGGATGTTGAAACAGACCATGCGCCCTTGCAGGGACAGGTAATGGCGCAGCAGCACCGGAACCGCCTTGCCCGGGTCGCAGCGCCCGATCAGCTTGCCGAGCATCTTGATGTTGACGAGCTCCTTGAGCATTTCCTCGGACCAGACACGACCGGCGATCCGGTGCGGAGTGCGGGGCTTGACCAGCGGCACGAACTCGCTCGCCTGGTAGTTGGTGAGCAGGGTGTCGGCGATCAGCGCCCGGGCCAGGTCGCTGTATTCCCGGGAAATGCTCACCGAGCCGAACAGCGTGTGGTACTGCGGGCGGTCGACGAGCACGCGGCCGATGCCTCGCCAGAGCAGGGTCAGCGATTCGGGTCGGCGCTGATAGTCGGGGTGGATGAACGAGCGGCCCATCTCGATCGCCGAGCCGAGCTGCCTGATGAAGGCCCGGTCGTACCTGTACAGCGAACGGCTATACAGCCCTTTCACGCCGTGCTGGGCGATGATGCGGTCGACGAGGCCGACGCGGTAGGCGCCGGCGACTCTGCTGTTGTGCTTGTCCCAGAGGAACAGGTGCAGGTAGTGCGGGTCGAACTGGTCGGAGTCGCGGGTCAGGCCCGTGCCCTCGCCCACCGCGCGGAAAGTGACCTCCCGGGCGACTGCGATCATTTCCATGATGATTCCGAGCTGCTCGAAAGGTGCGCAGTAGACGTCGAACTCGTCGTGTTCGAGCAGGCGGAACTTCTGCAATCCGGCAAGCGTCGCGAGCACCTCGCCGCCTGCAACCTCCGGGCAGACATCCGCCACGTGCTGCTCGAATCTCGCCGGGGCGGCTTCGCGTCTGCACGCGAGCGCCTCGGTGCTGACTCGCAAGTACTCGGTGATCGCTTGGGACTTGTGCAACAGCCGCAATTCCTGGGCGAAGATCGGCTTGCCCACGGCGAGTTCGAGGACGAAGCCCTGCTTGTTCGCGAGTTGCCGCGGCAGCAGCAAGGTGCGCAGCCGCGGATGGATCAGTCCAGCGAGATAGAACACGCTGCTATTGCGGCCGTTGACATGGATCGGCACGCAGGCGCATTCGTGGCGCTTGAGCAACTGCCCGACGAGGCGGCTCCATTCGCGGTCCTGGATGCGCCGTTCGCGCAACTCGATCGCCGAAACCCTGCCGGCCGGGAACATCAGCACCGCGCCGCCGCCACGCAAGTGCTGGTGTACCTGCTTGATTCCCTTGACATTGCCTCCGGCCGCATTGGACGACAGCACATCGACGCCGATGAACAGCGGCGCGAGCTCGGGAATGCGGCGCAGCAGCTCGTTGGTCAGCACTTGCAGGTCGGGGCGGATCCTTAGCAGCAGCCTCGCCAAGGCGATTCCCTCGAGTCCGCCGAGGGGATGGTTGGCGACGACGAGCAGGGGGCCTTCTCGCGGAATCGACCCGAGCTGGTGCTCGTTGCCGATGCGCAAGGTCACGCCGAGCGAATCGAGTGCGTATTGCAGGAAATCTTCTGGATCGAGGCCACGCGGGCAGGAATCGTAGCGCCTGGCCAGCGGAGTCAGGCCGAGCAGACGCTCGGCGAGCACGGCGAGCCAGCGCGGCCGGAATGGCAAGCGAAAGGGATTAGTCATTGGCGGGATACCGTTTCACCAGTCGCGACTCCAGCCGCCAGGCCCGGTACAGAGCACACAGTCCGGGGGGCTTGCAGCCACGTTTGCGCTGCTCGTTGCCTAGTGTAAAGAGCGTTCGGTATTGCTGCAACAGCGCTTGCATCGCTGCGGGGAATCGCGTTTGCCGATCCCAGATGTGCAGCGGCTCGGAACTCGCGCCATTGATCTCGATGATCTGCAGATCCCGGCCCGCGCGCAGGCTTTCGATATCGCGGAACTTGACGTCGAGGCGACCGTAGTGGAAACCGGGCAGGTCGTCGAAGAAGCGTTCGAGGGCTTCGGCAAGCTGGGCCGTTGCGAGTGCGCGACCATCGCGGAAAATCGCGCCGCGGCAATGGCTTGCAGAAAAGACCAGGCGAAAGGGAACTCCTCGAGGGGTGACCTCGTGCCAATGGCGGGAATTGCGTTGCTCGTACAAATGCGCCAGGCCGCCGGCGCGAGGGTCGGCGGCGACGAGTTCGGCGAGGCTGCGAACGCCGTCGCCGACGACATAGGGAGTGTATTTCAGCGCCAGCGAGGTAATCTTCCCGCGCCCGCTGGCCGGGTCGCGAACGTAGAAGATTCCCGCCTCGGCCTCCCAGTCGCCGAGGCGCTGCAGGAGCAGGGAGCTTCCCGGTGGAAAGCTTGCCAGGCACGATTCGAGCGCCGCGCTGTCGCGCAGCTGCTTGACTCCGGCGCCGCGACAGCCGATATCGGGCTTGCCGACGAGGGGAAAGCGCAGCCCGGCAGCCGCCATGGCGGCTTCGGCGCGCTCGCGC
>RKSA01000043.1 GCA_007571115.1 Gammaproteobacteria bacterium | reverse complement strand
GATCGGCGCCTGGTCGAGCAGGATCGTGCAGCCACCCGCCGAACGCTCGGCCGAGGCGTCGGAAATCTCGAAAGCCTGCTCGACTTTCAGGTTGGGAAGCCCCTCGATTTCGAGGACTCGGCCCGAAAAGACGTTTTTCTTGCCCTTCTTGGCGATGGTCAGATCGCCTGACTGAAGCGCCGCGTAGGGAATCGCATTGACCAGGTCGCGCAAGGTGATTCCTGGCTGCATCGTGCCGCTGAAACGCACGAGCACCGATTCGGGCATGTCCAGGGGCATGACGCCGGTCGCTGCGGCGAAGGCAACGAGGCCCGAGCCCGCAGGGAAGGAAATGCCGATCGGGAAGCGCGTATGCGAGTCGCCGCCGGTTCCCACCCTGTCGGGAAGCAGCATGCGGTTCATCCAGCTATGGATGATGCCGTCGCCGGGGCGCAGGGCGACTCCGCCGCGGGTCTGGAAGAAGCTCGGCAGGCTGTGCTGCGTCTCGATATCGACGGGCTTGGGGTAGGCTGCTGTATGGCAGAAGGACTGCATGACGAGATCGGCAGAAAAGCCGAGGCAGGCGAGGTCTTTCAGTTCGTCCCGGGTCATCGGCCCGGTGGTGTCCTGGCTGCCGACGGTGCTCATGCGCGGCTCGCAATAGCTTCCCGGACGGACGCCTTCGACTGCGCAGGCGCGGCCGACCATCTTCTGCGCGAGGGTGTAGCCCTTGCCCGAGTCCTGGCCAGTCACCGGAGAGCGGAACGCCTCGCTCGGCGGCAGATCGAGGGCGCTTCTCGCCCGGGCGGTGAGGCCGCGGCCGATAATCAGGGGAATCCTGCCGCCAGCGCGCACCTCATCGAGCAGGACTTCGGTCTTGAGCTCGAATCGCGCCAGCAGCTCGCCGCTGGCGTGGTCGTGAACCGTTCCGGCATAGGGGCTGATGTCGATGATGTCACCGGTGTTGAGCCTGTCGACATCGCATTCGAGGGGCAGGGCGCCGGCGTCTTCCATGGTATTGAAGAAGATCGGCGCCATCTTGCCGCCGATGCAAACGCCGCCAGAGCGCTTGTTGGGGATGTGGGGGATGTCGTCGCCGATATGCCAGAGCACCGAATTGGTCGCCGACTTGCGCGACGAGCCCGTTCCCATGACGTCGCCAACGAGCACTACAGGGTGGCCGCTGCGCTTGAGCTCGGCGATCTGTGCCAGGGCATCGGTGACGCCTTCGCGGGGGTTCTTGTACATTGCCAGCGCGTGCAGGGGAATGTCGGGCCGCGACCAGGCGTCCTGGGCCGGCGAGAGATCATCGGTATTGGTTTCGCCGGGAACCTTGAACACGATCATCGTCGCGCGTTCTGCGACCTGCGGCCTGGTGCTGAACCATTCGGCGTCGGCCCAGCTTTGCAGCACGCGCTGCGCGTGGGCATTGCCTTGGCGCGAGCGTTCCTCGACGTCGTGAAACGCGTCGAACACGAGCAGGATCTGGCACAACTGATCGGCTGCCGCAGCCGCCATCGCCGGGTCATCGAGCAATTCAACCAGGCTCGACACGTTGTAGCCGCCAAGCATCGTGCCGAGCAGTGCAACGGCCTGGGAGCGGTCGAGCAATGACGATTCGGCCTCGCCCCGGGCGATCGCCGCGAGCAGGCCGGCCTTGATGTAGGCGGCCTCGTCGACTCCCGGCGGAACGCGGTTGGAAATCAGTTCAAGCAGCAGGGCCTCTTCGCCGGGAGGCGGTTTCTTGAGCAGTTCGACGAGTTCGGCGACTTGCTGGGCCGAAAGAGGCAAGGGGGGGATGCCGAGCTCGGCTCGCTCGGCGACGTGCTTTCGATATTCTTGCAGCAAACTTTGATCCTCTGGAAATGCCCGCCATTCTACGCCAGAACGGTGCAAAAATCCAGCGCAATGCGCTTCTTGGCCGTGGCGGGATGGTGTGCTATTCGGTGCTGGGAGTCTTCGCGGATCGCGAGTCCCGGGCCTTTTCACCATGCTGCGGGAACAGCGCTAGCGGCACTTCGAACCAGTCGCGCTGCTCGTTGCTGACGATCAAGGTTTCGCCATCGAGCCAGGCGATCGCTTCCACTTGCCGCGCCGAGTCCGTATCGAGTGCGAGCCTGCGCGAAGGCGCCGAAAGCCAGGCGTCGCCGGTCTCGGGTTTCTCGAACAGCCAGATCGCCGTGTACGACAGCACCGCGAGTGTCGCGCCATCGGGCGACAGCGCTGCGGCAGTGGCTGCGGTGAGCTGCTCGTTCCGGTCGATCAGGGTCAAGGCGTTCGATGGCGACTCGGCGAGCGAATCGAGCCGGTACAGCTTGGCGCCGGGCTGCATTTGCTGGCTGGGGAAGGGTTCGCGGTGCTTGGTGATCGCGTACAGGCTGCCATCGGCGAAAAACAGGCTTTCGCTATCGTAATGCCGCGCCAGCGGCGGAAAATCCTCCTGGTCCGGATAATGCACGGGAATGAAGCGGGTCGCGCTCGCGCTGCGGGTGTCGCCGAGCGATCTCCAGGGAACGACAAAAATGCCCAGGTCGCGCCGGGAATTGCCGTTGTTGCCGAGGTCGGCGATGTACAGGTTGAGGCCGTCGCTCGCGAGGTCTTCCCAGTCCTTGTTGCTCGCATTGTCGATCAGCACTCCCGGCCATTGCCGCTTGCCCGGCTGCTTGGTCACGCCGTGATACTCGTCGGCGAGGCTTGCGGGAATCTGCACGCGGCCTGCGGCGTCGAGGGCGAACAGCCGCGCTTCGTCGCCGCTGTCGTTATGCACCCAGAACAGGCCGTCGAGGGGGCTTCGCGCGATGCCGCTCATTTCGCTGATCGGAGCGAAAGCGACCCGCTGCGCTGCTTCGAGCCGATGTCCCTGCTGTTCTGCATCGCCGCAGCGAGCGAGTGCGGCCAATGTCACGGCCGCGAACGGAAGAAGAAACAGTCGCTGGTTCATGAATGCAATCCTCGTTGGTCGAATCCCGCCTGTGTGCGGCGCAGCCTCGCTCACGCAGCGAAACCTCGGTTTGCTCCGGGCTTGAGCAGCACCTTGCCGGTGGTGCGCCGCGCTTCGAGGGCCTCGTGGGCTGCCCGGGCCTCGGCGAGCGGATAACGGTGGCCGATTCGCAGATCCAGGCTGCCTTCGCGGACCCAGCGAAACACCTCGCTGCTGCGTTCGACGAGTTCCTCGCGGCTGGCGATGTAGTCGAACAGCGTCGGGCGAGTCAGGAACAGCGAGCCCCTGCTGGCAAGGCTCGCCGGGTTGCACTCGGTGACCGGTCCGCTGGCATTGCCATAGAGCACCATGCGCCCGCGCCTGGCGAGGCAGTCGAGGCTGTCCTCGAAAGTCGCCTTGCCGACCGAGTCATAGGCGACGGTGACTCCCTCGCCAGCAGTGATGCGTTGCACTTCGGTCTTGAAGTCCTGCTCGGTATAGAGAATGACTGCATCGGCGCCTGCGGCGCTGGCAAGCTCGGCCTTGGCCTCGCTCGAGCACGTGCCGATGACGAAGGCGCCGGCGTTCCTTGCCATCTGGATGAGCAACAGGCCGACGCCGCCAGCGGCGGCATGGATCAGGCAGCGGTCTTGCGCTCCGAGCTTGCAGGTCGTCTGGCTCAGGTAGTGCGCGGTCATCCCTTGCAGCATCGCTGCCGCCGCTGTATCTGCGGAAACCCCGTCGGGGATCGGCACGAGCCGCTGCTCCGGCGCCGCCACGCATTCGGCGTATGCTCCCCTGACATCGGCGAAGGCGACCCGGTCCCCCGGCTTGATGCTCCGCACTTCAGGCCCGGTCGCGACGACGCTGCCAGCGCCTTCCAGGCCCAGCGTCGCTGGCAACGGAACCGGGTACAGGCCCTTGCGCTGATACGTGTCGATGAAATTGACGCCGACGGCCTCGAGCTTCACCAGCGCTTCGCCAGCGCGAGGGCAGGGAGTCGCCAGCTCCTCGATGCAAAGCGCCTCGGGGCCGCCGAATTCGTGGATCCGCACCGCTTGCATGTTTCGTTGCATGTCTTGCTGCATGTTTCGGACTTTCGCTAGTCAGCCACAATCAGAGCCGCGATGCCCGACGAAAAGCATCGCGGGCCAGGAGCATCGCGGACAAAGAGAGCCGCAGGCCGAGAGCGTCACGGGTGAGAAGCGTCGCGAGTGAAAAGCGTCGCGAGTGAAAAGCGTCGCGGCTTCGCTTGACGAGCCTCCCGGATCGATCAGTTCGTTGCGCTGCCGATCGCTTCGGCGCCGACGATCGCTGCTTCCTCGTCCTGGGCCGCAGTCACGCCGCTGATCGAGATCGAACCGATCCGCTCACCGTCGACGAAGATCGGAACTCCGCCGGCAAAGGTCACGCCCCCCTCGATCGCTTCCATCTCGCCGGCTTGCACGCGTCGGCCGTACTCGCCCGATGCGAGCCCGGTCTTGTTCACCACCAGCGACTTGGCAGTGGCGTAGCCGAAGGAACGCGCATAGGCGCCATCGATGCGGTGCAGCATGACCGGATTGTTGTTCTGGTCGGTGATGAGGATCGTCACGTCCCAGCCCTGCTCGCGCGCGTAGGCCTCGGCCGCAGCCATCGCCTGGGAAGCGAGCGCATACGTCATCAGCGATTCCGCCTCTTCTTCCTGGGCGAGCGCACTCGCCGATGCAAGGAGCAAGAGCAATGCAAGCATTGCCCCGTGCAGCTCGCGCGTCATTCGTGTCATTCGTGTCATGCATGTGATTCGTGTCATAGCCCTATGCCTCGTTTCGAAAATTTCCCGGAAAACCCGCCATGCCGCCCCAGAGCGCCAACACCGCCAAGGGTAATGTCCCAGCCGCACCGCGTCAAATTCCGAGTGGCCAGATGCTCGATGGGGGGGCAGGGTGTGACGGATGGCGTCCCCGCGATTGCTGCTGCCCTTGACCGGCTACTCGTAGCGTAATGCGTCGATGGGGTCGAGGTTGGCGGCTTTGGCGGCTGGCAGGATGCCGAACAGGATGCCGACGAAGCCTGAGAAGCCGAGGGCGAGGGTGATCGCCCAGAAGGGGATGCTTGCTGGCGGGAACGATTCGATGGCGCTCGAAATGGCAGCGCCGAGGCCGAAGCCAAGGGCGAGGCCGATCAGTCCGCCGAGCAGGGAAAGCAGCACTGCCTCGATCAGGAACTGGGCGAGAATGTGATGCCGCTTGGCGCCGATCGCCTTGCAGATGCCGATTTCCCGGGTTCGTTCGGTGACCGAAACGAGCATGATGTTCATGATGCCGATTCCGCCGACGAGCAGCGAGATCGAGACGATTCCGCCGACCACAAGGGTCACCGTGCCGATGATCGTGTCGAAAGTATCGAGCAATTGTTCGGGAGTGCGGATCGTGAAATCGTTGCCATCGCCAGGGCCGAGGTCGTGGGCATTGCGCAGCAGCGCGGTCAGTTGGCGCTTGACGTCCTCGACATTGGCCTCGTCGCTCAGGCTCAACTGGATCTGGATGTCGGGCTGGTAGCGGTTGCCGATCAGGCTGCGCATCGTCGCATAGGGAATGAGCGCGATGTCGTCCTGATCAAAACCCACGAAATCCCCCTTGGTTTCGAGCAGACCGATCACCTTGAACCATTCGCCGGAGATTTCGAAGTACTCGTTGACCGGGTTGGACGGCAGGCCGAGATCGTCGCGGATCGTTTCGCCGATTACGGCGACGCGGCGGCGAGTCTGGTTGTCGCTTGTGGCGATGAAACGGCCTGACTGCACGTACGCCTGGGCAACATCGCGATACGCATAGGTCGTTCCCATGATCTGGCTAAAAGTGCTCTGCGCTCCGTAGCGGATCTGCGTCATCCGCGACGCGGGAAGAATCGGCGTGATCGATGCGATTCCTTCGCCGCGCCGTTCGATCAGTTCGAGGTCGTCGGGGGTCAGTCGCGCCCGCGCGCCACGAATCGCCTCGGAAAACGGCGTGTATGACTCGATCGTCAGGCTGTTCGAGCCCAGCGAGGAAAAGCTCTCGTCGATGAAGGCGCTCATTCCCTGGGTGAGCGAGACGACGGCGATCACGCTGGCAACGCCGATGACGATGCCGAGCGTCGTCAGAAAGCTGCGCAGGCCATGGGCGAAGATCGAGGTCAACGCCGAACGCGTGCTTTCGAGGATCAGGTAGAACATCAGTGCATCTCGGCTGCGTTCATGGACCGGTCGCGAAAGATTCGCCCGTCCTGCAATTCGATGACTCGCTGGCAATGCCTGGCGATGTCGCGTTCGTGGGTGACGAGGATCAAGGTCTGGCCTTCGCCGTGGAGCTCGTCGAACAATTGCATGATCTCGGTCGAAGTGTGCGAGTCGAGATTGCCCGTCGGCTCGTCGGCGAGAACGATCGAAGGCCGGGTGACGAGGGCCCGGGCGATCGCCACCCGTTGCCGCTGACCGCCGGAAAGCTCGTTGGGCAGATGGCCCATGCGATCTCCGAGCCCGACCCGGCGCAGCGCTTCGGTGGCCATTTCCCGCCGCTGGCGATAGCCAGTGCGGCGATACACCAGGGGCTGCATGACATTGCCCAGGGCGTTGGCGCGTGGCAGCAGGTTGAAACTCTGGAAGATGAAGCCGATTTCGCGGTTGCGGATTTCCGCGAGCTCGTTGTGGTCCATCGCCTCGACATGGCTGCCATTGAGAAAGTACTGCCCCGAAGTGGGGCGGTCGAGGCAGCCGAGGATGTTGAGAAAGGTCGACTTGCCCGAGCCCGACGAGCCAACGAAGGCAACGTACTCGTTGCGCTCGATTTCGACATCGATGCCATCGAGGGCGCGCACGAGCTGCGAGCCCATCTGGTAGTGCCGGTTGATTCCGGTGAGGCGGATCAGCGCCATGTCGGTTCCGTCGCTCAGAGTTCGACCCGGGTCGCTTCGAGCCGGTCGCCGTCGAGCAAATTGCGCAATTCCCGGCCCGGGCCAACGACGATTTCGACATCTTCGCCGATTTCGCTCGTCAGTTCCTGGAATTCGTCATCGGAAGCCCCGACCTCGACCGGAGTCTTGCGCGCGATGCCGTCGTCGTTGACGAAGATGAAATGCTCGCTCAGCAGGCGCGAACGGTCCTCCTCGAACAGCAGCGCCCGGATCGGCACCGCTGGCACTGCCTGGTTCCGCGCGGTGAAGATTTCGGCGCGGCACGACATTCCGGGCCGCAGCTCGATGTTGCCGGCTTCGACAATCTCGATCTCCACGGTAAAGCTGAGCCCCTGGCGGCCGGGCTGGGTCTTTGCGCTATTGGCGATGTAGCGGACAATGCCGCGAATCGGCTCGTCGGGCCAGGCGATCGCGACGATCTCGGCGTTTTGGCCCACCGCGAGGTTGGCGATGTCGGCCTCGTCGACGAGCACTTCGGTATAGATGCTTTGCGGATTGGCGATGGTCATCAGCGAAGAGCCGGGGATATTCGTCGAACTCGCGATCGCCGTTTCTCCCACCTTGATGTCGAGGCTGGTGATGACGCCATCGATGGGGGAAACGATTCGCGTCTTGCTCAACTGGTCGTTGACCTGCTCGAACTGCGCCTCGGCTTGGGCGAGCCGCTCGCGGGCCGACTTCTGGTCGATTCTCGCGAGCTCTAGCTGATTGCTCATGAGTTCGAATTCCTCCTCGCCGACCAGGCCGCGCTCGAACAGGCTGCTGCTGCGCTCGAACTGGCGTTCGAGGGTCTCGATCCGCACCTGCTGACGCTCGATGTCGATCGAGTTGAGCCGCACCGCAGCTTCGGCCTGTTCGAGCCCGGCGAGGAAATTGCGGTCATCGACTCGCAGCACGAGTTGCCCGGCCTCGACCCGTTCGCCTTCCTCGACGAGGATCTCGGCGACCTTGCCGATGACCTCGCTGCTCAGCAGCACCTCCTCTTCGTGGGCGAAGAAGCCCGAGGCGAGGATCGAGGGGCTGATGACTCGCTGACTGACCGGCGCGACGTCGACTTCCTTGGCGTCGACGCCGGAAAAATGCCGGTTGATGAACGGCAGCGCGACCACGACGGCAACGAGCAAGCCGATCAGCAGCAGTTTGCGCAGGTTTTTCATGA
>RKSA01000009.1 GCA_007571115.1 Gammaproteobacteria bacterium | reverse complement strand
AGTCGCCGCCGCCAAGCGAGGTCTCGCTGGTCTCGACCTCGATGCGAAAGTAGTGCGTTCCATCCTGGGAAGTCGTCGCATCGGCCGCGACATGCACGACCTCGCCGTCGAGGCTGCCGTAGCGGACAAAATCGTAGGCCGAGATTTTCGCCGTCGCCCTCATTCCCGCCTTCACGTGGCCGATGTCCCGGGGGTCGACTCGCGCCTCGATGAGCAATTTGTCGTCGGCGGGAACGATATCGACGATCGGCTCGCCAGGCGCGATCACGCCGCCGACGGTGTGATAGCGCAAATTCTGCACAACGCCGTTGATCGGCGCGGTGACGACGGTGCGCCGTTGCTGGTCCTCGATGGCAAGCAGCACTTCGCGCCGGCTCGCGATGCTGACCTCGGTTTCGGCGAGCCCTTCGCTGGCGAGGCGCTGAAACTCGAGCTGCGCCTCGCGGCGCCGCTCCTGGGCTTCGGCGAGTGCCGCGCGACCCCGCGAAAATGAAGAGGCAGCCTGTTCCACAGCGCTGCGCAGGCCTTCGACTTCGCGTTGCAGCTCGATGTGCTCCATTCGCGGCGTCAAGTCGTCATCGAGCAGCGATGCCGACATGCGCAGGCTTTCTTCGGCAAGAGGCAGGCTTTTGCGCAGGCCGGCGAGCAGCGCTTCGAGCTCCTCGACCTCGAGCTGGCGCTGCTTGACCTGCTCGTCGACGACCTTCAGGGTGCTCGCGAGCTGCGCAGCGCGCTGGTCGAAATTGCGCTGCTCCGCAGCGAGCAGCACGGGCCTTCGCGCGGCAACTGCAGCAGGGTATTGCGCTGGCTCGGCATTGGCTTCGGCGAGCAGCCTCGCGCGCTTGAGCTCGAGGCCGTCGATCTGCACCTGCAAGGCCTCGACCTCGGCACCGATGCTCGTCAGGTCGAGCACGACGAGGGAATCTCCGACGGAAACCGCATCGCCGTCACGAACATGCACAGCCTCGATGAGGCCACCTTCGAGATGCTGCACGGTCTTCACCTGGTCCCGGGGAATCACCCTGCCCATGGCGGTGGCGACTTCATTGAAGCGCGCCAGGGCCGCCCAGACGAGGGCTGCCGTCAACAGCAGCATGACCAGCAGCGCTGGCAAGCGCCAGTCGCGCATGGGGTGCCGGGCGAGCAAGTCGTCGAGTCGTTCCCTGTCGGTGGCCATGTTCTATCTGCTCCCTGGCGAGAATTCGGTACGGGCTATTCCGCGCGATCAGGCAGGCCCGAGATGACTTGCCGGGGCGGGCCACTTGCCGCGACGCGCCCTTCGAGCAAGGCGACAACATTGCCGCATGCCCCCAGCAGGGCCTGGCTGTGGGTGACGACCACGACGGTGTGACGTCTGCCCAGCTCGACCAATTTCCGCGCGAGTTCGGCCTCGGCGTGGCGGTCGAGGTTGGCGGTGGGCTCGTCGAGCAATAGCACGGGAGGGTCGTGCAGGAGCGCCCGGGCGATCGACAGACGCTGCCGTTGCCCGCCGGAAAGCCTCGCTCCGCTTTCTCCGACGTCGGTGGCGTATCCGTCGGGCAGGCTGGCGCTGAACTCGTGGGCGCCTGCGGCGTTCGCTGCGGCGAACACGGCAGCGTCTTCGACCGTATCGTCGAAACGCGCGATATTGTCGCGAATGCTGCCACGAAGCAAGGCCGAATCCTGCGGCGCGTAGCCGATCCAGCGGGCCAGGTCGGCACGGCAGAATTGCTCGAGATCGGCGCCATCGAGCACGACGCGACCCTCGTCGGGTGCATAGAGCCCTTGCAGCAGTTTCAGCAAGGTGCTTTTGCCGGCGCCGCTGGGCCCGACCACGCAATGCAGGCCCGGCCCCAGCGACAGGCTCACGGCAACGAGGGCCGGAGCGCCGCTTGCATAGCTGAAACCGAGGCCCTCGGAACGCAATTCGCCCCGGGGGCGCGGATAGGCGATCGCCGTGGCAGCGCGATCTTCCGGGGCGGAGAAGAGCCGGTCGAGGTGCGCCCTGGCCTGACGAAACCCGGCCCAGGAGCGCCAAACCGGAAGCAGTTGATTGAACGGCATGGTGACGCGATTGGCGAGCATGTTCGCCGCGATCAAGGCGCCGATCGTCATGCGCTGATCGAGAATCGCGAGCGCCCCGGCGACGGTCATTCCCACCGTGGTCAGCATGGCGAGTGCATGGCCGAGGCTGGCGAAGCTATCGACCGCAGCGCCTCGACCCAGGGACTGCCGCGCCGCCACGGCATGGGCGCTTTCCAGGCGCTTCCCGAGGCTGGCGGCCATGTCGAGCGCTTTCGCCGTGGCGCGTTGCGCGACCATCTCGGTGAGCACGGCATCGCGGGCGATCACTCCGGCCTGTTCCGCGAGGCTCGCCCGGGTCACGCTGCGCGATGACAAGGCGCCAAGCAGCACGAACAGCAGCACCGAGGCGAGTACCACGGGCAAGGTCGGCGCGGCGATGATGGCGATGAAGCCGACGAACAGCACGGCAAAAGGCAGGTCCATCGCCAGGATCAGCGGCGGGCCGCCAACGACGTTGCGAACCGACTCGGCATCGCGCCGGAACACTTGCCAATCGGCTGCGCTCTGCCGTTCCAGCGTTCGCAAGGGCAAGCTCGAAAGCCTGGCAAAAAGCTGCCGCCCGACGAGCGCGTCGATGCGCAGGGAAATCCGCTGCAAGGATCGGGACCGGGCCTGGCGCAG
>RKSA01000225.1 GCA_007571115.1 Gammaproteobacteria bacterium | reverse complement strand
AGATGGCGCAGGGGGGCGGCTTTTTCGTCGAATTCGGCGAGGGCGGCGATGGCTTGCTGCGCAAGTTCCCTGGCGCGGTTCCGGGCGGTTTCCAGCCCGAGCAGGGTGGCATAGGTTGGCTTGTTGCCCTGGCGGTCGGAGCCCTGGGGCTTGCCGAGCGTTTCGGTTGCGGCGGTTTCGTCGAGAACATCGTCGTGGATCTGGAAGGCCAGGCCGATCTGGCGCGCATAGTCGCGCAGCGGCCCGAGCGCTTGTAAATCGGCATGTTCCGCACTCAAGGCGCCGAGCGTCACGCTCGCCTGGATCAGTGCGCCAGTCTTGAGCAAGTGCGTGGTTTCGAGTTCCGCGAAGGAAACTTGCCGCTCGACCGCCGCCATGTCCCTTGCCTGGCCTCCCACCATGCCCGAGGGGCCCACCGCGAGCGCGAGCTCGCGAACCATTTGCAGGCGCGCGTCACCGCTGGCAGGGGAACGGCAGAGCACGGCAAAGGCCATGGCCTGCAAGGCGTCGCCGGCGAGAATCGCGGTGGCCTCGTCGAACTCCCTGTGCAGGCTCGGCCTGCCGCGGCGGAGATCGTCGTCGTCAAGCGCTGGCAGGTCATCGTGTACGAGCGAATACGCGTGTACGAACTCGACCGCGCAGGCTGCGGCATCGACATCGGCGAAATCGCCTCCCAAGGCGAGGCCGGAGGCATATGCGAGCATCGGCCGCACGCGCTTGCCACCGCCGGCCGTCGCGTAGCGGATTGCCGCTGCCAGGCGCTGGGACGGAAAGTCCGCGTCGAGTTCGCGGCTCATGAAATCCTCGACGCGCCGCTGGCAGGTCGCCTGGAAATCCTGAAAGGGCTCGATGGCGTTCACGGGGGCGGCTGGTCCGCAGCCGGGCCGGCAGCAAGCTCCTGGGTCTCGCCGTCAGCGGAGACGAGTTGCCGGACTTTCTGTTCGGCGCGATCGAGAGCCTGCTGGCACTGCTTGACGAGCCCGACCCCGTGCTCGAATGCCTCGAGGGATTCTTCCAGGCCGAGCTCGCCCTCTTCCATTCGCGTTACCAGTTTTTCCAGCTCGCGCAGCTTTTCCTCGAAATGGAAGTCCTTTTGTTCGGCGCTGTCTTTGGTCTTGCCTTTGATCTTGCCTTCGGTCTTGTCCATGAAGCTGTATCCCTCTATCCCCTTTGTCTGCACTTTCCACGCCTTTCAACGGCGAGCAGAATATAGGCGAAGCGGCTTGCCCGTTCAATCGGGCCCGATGGCCGCAGCCCGGCAGGAGCCGAGCGGCGACGATGACAGCCGACGCCGTGAAGTGCTACAGTTCGCCCCGGTGAACATTCTTTCCCGGCAGGCGCTGCGGAAACCAGGCTGCCAGCGAAGGCTCGCAGCGGTCGACGCTCGAAACCAGAGGAGTGAGCGAATATGGAAATGATCGCGATCGTCATCATCGTGGCCCTGATCCAGTTCATGGGCTTCAGCATCGCCGTGGGCCGGGCGCGGAAGAAACACGGTGTGTCGGCCCCGGCGACCACGGGCAACGAGGAATTCGAACGCTATTTCAGGATTCAGCAAAACACCCTCGAGCAGCTCGTGATCGTCATTCCGCTGCTCGCGATTTGCGGCCTTTTCAGCGATCCGCTGTGGGCCGCCGTGGCGGGCCTGGTGTTCGTCATCGGCCGACAGTTGTACTACTTCGGCTACGCCAAGGATCCCAACCGCCGCAGCCTCGGCTTCGGCGTCGGCTTTTTCGCGACGGTCTACCTGTTCGCGGCGGGCCTTGTCGGCGTGGTCCAGGCCCTCGCCTGAGCGATCGATGAAGCAGCGAGCCGGACAGCTCAACCTCGCAGCGCTCAGGCAACTGGCGCTGCTCGCAGCGTATGCGTTTGGCGGCCTGGCACTCGTCGTCTGGCTGCTCGGCCTCGCCGCGAGCCGCACTGGCGGAGCGGTCGCCGGCGGCGCCATCGACGCGCAGAATAACGCCATCACGATCGCCTTGCGCACCGAACCGCCGCAGCTCGACTATGGCCGCGCCACCGATTCGAGCAGCATCGTGGTGCTTTCCCACACGATCGAGGGGCTGTTGTCCTACGACGACAACATGGCCTTGATCCCGGGGGTCGCCGAACGCTACGAGCTGCGCGAGGACGGCGCGACCTTCTGGCTTCGCGAGGACGCGCGCTGGAGCAATGGCGAGCCGGTCACCGCCCATGACTTCGTGTTCGCCTGGCGGCGCGTGCAGGATCCCGCCACGGCATCGGCGTATGCCTTCATCATGTATCCGGTGAAGAACGCCGAGGCGATCAACCGCGGCGAATTGCCGATCGAGTCCCTCGGCGTTCGCGCCCTCGGCGAGCGCGTGCTCGAAGTCGAATTCGAACGGCCAACGCCGTATTTCGACAAGCTCGTCGCCTTCGTCACCTTCTATCCGATCAACGAGGAGTTTTTCGCATCGACCAATGGCCGCTTCGGCGCCAGCGCCAACATGCTGCTGTACAACGGCCCCTACGTGATGAACGAATGGGTGCATAGTGCCTCGATGCGCTGGGATCGCAACCCCGGCTACTGGGGCGAGCACAAGGGCTGGCTCGACACGATCCATGTCGGCTACATCACTCAGGACGTCAACGCGCGGCTGAACCTGTTCAAGGACGGCCAGATCGCCGATACCCAGCTCGTTCCGCAGATGCTTGGCGAAGCCATGGAACGACGCTGGCAGATCGACCGCTCGATGGACGGCACGGTGTTTTTCCTGCAGCTCAACTTCCGCGAGGGCCGCATCACCACGAACCGCAATTTCCGCAAGGCGCTGCTGCTCGCCCAGGATCCCGTCGAGTTCGTCTACAAGGCGCTGAAAGAGCCGAGCTACCTGCCCGCAGTTAGCCTGTTCCCCTTCTGGGTTCGCGGCGTCGACGGCTATTTCCGCCAGGAACACCCGCCACCACCCCACGAGTACAATGTCGCCAAGGCCCGGCAGCATCTCGAGCTGGCGCGGCGGGAACTCGGCCTCGAAGAGTTCCCGCCACTGCATTTTCTCGCCGACGACAGCCCCATCGGCGCCATCACCTCGGAGTACTACCAGGCGGTCTATGCGCGCAATCTCGGCCTCGAACTGCGTATCGACAAGCAGATTTTCAAGCAGCGGCTGGCGAAGATGGACGCCGGCGAGTTCGATATCGTCGCGAGCGGCTGGGGCCCGGACTACGACGACGCGCTGACCTTCGGCGACCTGTTCTCGTCGTGGAACCTGAACAATCGCGGCCGCTACGCGAGCGCGGAGATGGACGCTTTCATCCGGGTCGCCCAGTCCGAGCTCGATCCGGCCCGGCGCATGAAGGCCTTCGCCGACATCCAGCAGCTCGTCCACGACGACGTGGTGATCGTGCCGATGTACGAGCGCGGCTGGTCCTTCGTCGTCGATCCGCAACTGAAAGGCTTCCAGCGCCGCGCCGTGGGGCCTGAAGTCGATTACAGCTATGCCTGGATCGAGGAGCGGGGCGGCGAGTGATCCCATGGGGCAAGGAATGGCCTGGTACGTGCTGAAACGCCTTCTCCAAGGCGTGTTGACGGTCTGGTTCATCGCCACCGCAACCTTCTTCGCCATGCACAACGTGCCCGGCGACCCCCTGCTCAACGACCGCGCCATGACTCCGGCGATCCGCGCCAACCTCGAGGCGCGCTACGGTCTCGACCAGCCGCTTTTCAACCAGTACCTGATCTATCTCGGCAATCTCGCCCGGGGCGATTTCGGCGTTTCCTTCACCCAGGAGAATCGCGAGGTCAACGACATCATTCGCGAGCATTTTCCGGTATCGGCGACGCTCGGAATCCTTGCGGTGCTGTTCGCCGCCGTTGGCGGAGTGCTGTGGGGTGCCTTGACCGCCCTGTACCGCAACCGGCTTCCCGACTACGTCATCATGTTCCTGGTGATTCTCGGCATTTCGGTGCCGAGCTTCGTCATCGCGGCCTTGAGCCAGCTCGGCCTGGTCGCCGTGAACAATCTGGCTGGCCGCAGCGTGCTTCCCGTGGCGGGCTGGGGAACCGTCTTCCACATGCTGACCCCGGCACTCGTGCTCGGCATGAGCACGATGGCGTATCTGACGCGGCTGATGCGCTCGTCGATGCTCGAGATCATCGATTCGGATTTCGTCCGCACCGCCAGATCGAAAGGCGTGCCACCAGCGCTCATTTTCTCGCGCCACCAATTGCGCAATGCGATCCTGCCCGTGGTCACCGTGCTCGGCCCGCAAATCGCGGCCATCACCACAGGAGGTTTCGTCGTCGAGCTCGTGTTCGCGATTCCCGGGCTCGGGCGCTTTTTCGTCGAGGCGGTGCAGCAGCTCGACTATACCGTCATCATGGGAACCACGGTGTTCTATGGCGCCTTTCTCGTGTTCATGGTGATCGTCGTCGACCTGCTCTACGGCTTCATCGATCCCCGCGTAAGGCTGCAATGATGCACAAGGCGGCCGATTTCCTGCCCCTGGGCGAGCAACGCGACATCCATGGCATCAGCCGGCCTTCGCTGTCGTACTGGCAGGACGCATGGTTGCGGCTCAAGGCAAACCGCCGCGCGCTGGTGTCGCTCTGGCTGGTCATCGGCCTGCTGTTGTTCACGATCGCCGGCCCCTGGCTGTGGCGAATCGATCCGGCGGCCCAGGACGTCGACCAGATCAGCCTGTCTCCCGGATTCGGCCGCGATGCCTTGATCGTCGCCGACTATCAGCCCTGGGACGGCTCGGGCGCCGCCGGGCCGCTGCACGTCATCGGCGAGGCGAATTCCCAGGCGGTGCGCCTGAAATGGGATGCATTGCCCGGCGCCAATGGCCATCGCGTCTATCGCAATGTGTTCCCGGTCGGCCCGGAGCTCGCCTATGGAATGCCGCTGGCCGAGTTCTACAACAACGCGACCTTGCATCACGAGGACCGCCTCGACCTGCGTCCCGGTCGCTATTTCTATTCGGTAGTCGCACTCGATGGCAATGGCAAGGTGACCGATAACTACCAGAGCCTCGAAGTCGACGTGCGCCGCGTCACGACCCTGGCTGACGCGATGCAGCGCGGGCTCATTTCCGAACAGAGCGAACTCGCGATCGGCGATTCGGTCAAGCTGCGCTGGCATCCCTTGGGAACCGACTATCTCGGCCGCGACATGCTCGCGCGGCTCATGGCAGGCGCGCGGGTTTCGCTGTTCATCGGCATCGTCGCGCCGATGCTGTTCGTGCTGTTCGGAGTCGCCTTCGGCGCCACTGCGGGGTTTCTTGGCGGCAAGGCCGATCAGTTCATGATGCGCTTCGCCGACTTCGTCGTGGCGCTGCCGTTCCTGCTGTTCATGATCCTGTTCAAGATCGCTTTTGGCATCGGCCCTGGCGAAAGCGGAGTCATGCCGATGCTGGTCGCGCTGGTGCTGCTGATGTGGCCGGCCACGGCGCGGCTCGTGCGCGGACAGATCCTGCAATTGCGCGAGCAAGGCTACGTGCAGGCATCACAGTTGCTCGGCGCGCGCAAGAGCTATCTGGTGGCGAGGCACATGCTACCGAACACTTTTGGCGTCGTGCTCGTGACCCTGACCTTCGAGATTCCCAAGGCGATTTTTACCGAGGCATTTCTTTCCTTCATCGGCATGGGAGTGGCGCCGCCGACTCCTTCCTGGGGCTCGATGTCGAACGAGGGAATCGCCACCATGCTCACCACTCCCCACGAGCTGATTTTTCCGGCCCTGTTCATCAGCGTCACGGTGCTGGCGTTCAACCTGCTCGGCGACGGCCTGCGCGATGCTCTCGACGCGCGAATGAGGAACACGGGATGAGTGCGCCGCTCTTGCAGGTGGAAGGCCTGCACGTGGAATTCTCCACCCATGGCGGCATCGTCCAGGCGGTGCGAGGCGTCGATTTCTGCGTCGATTCCGGCCACACTCTGGCGATCGTCGGCGAGTCGGGCTGCGGCAAGTCGGTGAGCGTGCAAAGCATCATGGGGCTGATTCCGATGCCTCCGGGGCGCATCCGCTCGGGTTCGGCGCGGCTGCGCGGCGAGGAAATGCTCGGCACGGGGCTGATCGATGGTCGCGAGGTGCGCGGCGCCGAAGTCGGAATGATTTTCCAGGATCCGATGACTTCGCTCAATCCAACCATGTCCGTCGGTGCGCAAATCGCCGAACCCTTGCAAGTGCATCGTGGCTACGGCGCTCGCCGCGCCCGGGCCGAGGCGATCCGTCTGCTCGAATCGTGCCGCATCCCCGAGGCGCGCAAGCGCGCCGGGCAATATCCCTTCGAGTTTTCCGGCGGCATGTTGCAACGCGCGATGATTGCCATGGCGATATCGTGCAAGCCCGCGTTGCTGATCGCCGACGAGCCGACCACGGCGCTCGACGTGACGATCCAAGCGCAGATTCTCGACCTGATGCGCGAGTTGCAAGGCGAAACCGGCATGGCGATCGTTCTCATCACCCACGATCTCGGCGTGGTGGCGCGAATGGCCGACGAAGTCGCAGTGATGTACGCGGGCAAGATTGTCGAACACGGCACTGCAGAGGACATTTTCTATCGTTCGGCGCATCCCTACACTTGCGGCCTGCGCGCCGCGATGCCCGTCAATGATCGCTCCAGGCAGGCCAGGCTGCAACCGATCGAGGGCCGCCCGCCGGACCTGTTCGCACCGCCGCCGGGCTGTGGCTATGCGCCTCGCTGCCCCCATGCGATGCAGCTTTGCGAGCGCGAGCGTCCACCGCAGTTCCACCTCGGAGCGGGGCATTACAGCCGTTGCTGGCTGCATCACGAGCTGTCGCGGCAGCAGCCGGCGGAAATCCATTTTCGAGAACCCATTCGAGGCCCTGTTTCGAGACCATGAACCGTCAGACTGCACCACACCAGACAAGCTTGCGCCCAAGGCGCCTGCCAGGATGAGCGAGCTGATTGCAGCCGAGGGATTGAGCCGCCATTTCGAGCTTGGCGGCGGCCAGCGCCTGCACGCCGTCGATGATGTCAATCTCGCCGTGGCGGCGCGGGAAATCGTCGGCCTCGTCGGCGAAAGCGGCTCGGGCAAATCGACTTTCGGCAAGACCTTGCTCGGGCTCTACCCGAAGACATCCGGCAAGGTCCGCTATCGCGGCGAAACCCTGCCCGACCGCTATCGCCCGGCGGATTTCCGGCGCCTTGCGAAGAACATGCAAATGATCTTCCAGGATCCGTATTCGTCACTCAACCCGCGAATGACCGTCGGCGAGATCATCGGCGAGGGCCTGCGCCTGCATAGCGATCTGTCGAGCCGGCAAATCAACTCGCGGGTTGCCGACTGGCTCGACCAGGTAGGGCTGAGCGGCGACCATGGCTCGCGCTATCCCCACGAGTTTTCCGGCGGCCAGCGCCAGCGAATCGGCATCGCCCGGGCGCTGATCCTCGAACCCGAGTTCGTCGTCTGCGACGAGCCCGTCTCGGCCCTCGACGTCTCGGTGCAGGCCCAGGTCATCAATCTGCTCGGCGGGCTCAAGGAATCCCTCGGCCTGACGATGCTGTTCATCGCCCATGACCTGTCGATGGTGCGCCATGTCAGCGACCGGATGGCGGTGATGTATCTCGGTTCGCTCGTGGAAATCGGCAGCGCCGACGCGGTCTATTTCGAGCCGAAGCATCCCTACACCGAGCTGCTGGTCGCATCGAACCCCGAGCCCGACCCAGCAGTCGAGCGCAATCGCGAATCGGCAGCGATTCGCGGCGAGATCCCGTCCCCGGTCAACATCCCCGCCGGCTGCCGCTTCGCCAGCCGCTGCCCCAAGGTCATGCCCGTCTGCCGCGAAGTCACCCCCGAACTGATCCCCGTGCAAGACGCCACCCGCCAGGTCGCCTGCCATCTGTATTCATGATGGCTGTGGAAATTTGCCCGATGATTTGACAAAGAGCGCTTCATCGACGATATATGGGAAGGTATCGGCGACACGCAAAACCAGGCTCGCAAATCGCGATGCCAAAGAGGCGAGAATTCTCGAATGGCTGTTTCGGCAAACGCATTGGAAATCTCCACCCGGGCGGCCGCCGATGCCCTTAGCGCGAAAGGCGC
>RKSA01000203.1 GCA_007571115.1 Gammaproteobacteria bacterium | reverse complement strand
CCAGAAACAGCTTTGCCAGAAACAGTGCTGCCATGCTTTCGATTCACAACACCATGACGGGCCGCAAGGAGGAGTTCCGGCCCATCGAGCCCGGCAAGGCGAGCATCTACGTCTGCGGAATCACGACTTACGACTATTGCCATCTCGGCCACGCCCGCTGCCTCGTCGCTTTCGATGTCATCGTGCGCTATCTGCGCTCCCGGGGCCTCGACGTGACCTATGTCCGCAACATCACCGACATCGACGACAAGATCCTCGCCCGGGCCGCTGAAAATGGCGAGATGTTCTCCGACCTGACCGAGCGCTTCATCGCTGCCATGCACGAGGACGAAAGAGCGCTCGGCATCCTGCCTCCGGATCTCGAGCCCCGCGCCACCTTTCACATGGACGAGATCATCGCCATGATCAAGACCCTGGTCGACAGCGACCATGCGTATCGCGCCGCCAATGGCGACGTGTATTTTTCGGTGCTGTGCTTTCCCGGATACGGCAGGCTGTCGAAGCGCAATCTCGACGAGCTGCTCAGCGGCGCGAGGGTCGAGCCCGGCGAGTTGAAACGCGATCCCCGGGATTTCGCCCTGTGGAAGTCGTCGCCGGATGACGGGGTCGGCTGGGACTCGCCCTGGGGCTATGGCCGGCCTGGCTGGCATATCGAGTGCTCGGCGATGTCGTGTCGGACCCTGGGCGCGCATTTCGACATCCATGGCGGCGGTTCGGACCTCGTTTTCCCGCACCACGAGAACGAGATCGCCCAATCGGTGGCCGCCACGGGCGAGCCTTTCGCGAACGTCTGGATGCACAATGGCCCGCTGCGGATCGACAATGAGAAGATGTCCAAGTCGCTCGGCAACTTCCTCACTGTGCGAACGATCCTCTCGCGCCACGACGCCGAAGCGGTTCGGCACTTTCTCGTTTCCAGCCATTACCGCAGTCCGCTGAATTTCTCCGAACAGGCGCTGGCGCGGTCGGCGAATGCCCTCGAACGCCTGTACACGGCCCTCGAAGGGCTCGATACGGCCGGGGCGCGCAGCCTCGTCAACAGCCGCCACGAACGCGCTTTCCGCGCAGCGATGGATGACGACTTCAACACTCCTGCGGCCTTCGGCGCGCTGTTCGAGATCGCCAGGGAGATCAACCGGCTCAAGTCCGCAGGTCAAGCCGCCGAGCAGCGTGCCGCAGCGCAACTCGGCAAGTTGCTCGTCAAGCTCGGCGAAGTGCTCGGAGTCTTGCAGGGAACTCCCGAGGAGTACCTGCGGCGTGGCGGCGCCGAAGGAATCGATGTCGCCGAAGTCGAGTCACTGATCGCGGCGAGGGAACAGGCGAGAGCGGCCCGCAACTGGCCCGAAGCCGATCGCATCCGCGATGCGCTCGCCGCAATGAACGTCATCGTCGAGGACCGCACCCAAGGTGCCCGCTGGCGCATCGCCAAGCCCTCACCCCGGAGATAATCACCCTCCTCGCATGGAATATCAGCAGCCCCGAACGAGGCCACAATATCACTCCCCCTCAAGGGGGGAGTGATTTTGCGCGACCGCAACTTTTCATTGACCGGGGTGGGGCAGGGCAAGTATCATTCGCGCCTTTCGCGTCTTGCGACGGATTTGCTGGTTTCGCATCGGGGTATAGCGCAGTCTGGTAGCGCGCTTGCTTTGGGAGCAAGATGTCGGGAGTTCAAATCTCTCTACCCCGACCAGCCCCCGTCTTTTGCTCGTGGTGACCGTAGCTCAGTTGGTAGAGCCCCGGACTGTGACTCCGGTTGTCGTGGGTTCGAGCCCCATCGGTCACCCCATTTTGTTTCGCTGCGGCAGGATTTGCCGCTGCGCTCGGGAAATGCTGCGATTCACCTTCAGGTCGCGCGCCCGTAGCTCAACCGGATAGAGCATCGGCCTTCTAAGCCGAGGGTTGCAGGTTCAAGTCCTGCCGGGCGTGCCAGTCATCCAGGTCCGGTGGGCGGCGATTCCGCCTGCTGTCGATCGTGGCAGTCGTGGCAATCGCGCTGATCGCGCCAATCGAGCAAGGAGGAGCGCAAGCATGCTCGCAGTCATCGGAGGTTCGGGGCTTGGCTCCTTGCGCGGCGAGGTTCGCGCGCTGGAAAGCGAAACCATCGAAGCGGTCCGGACTCCCTACGGCGGCCCCGTGCAAGTCGATCTTTGCCGCATGAAGGACGTCCGCATCGCGTTTCTGCCACGTCATGCCGCCGGTGACCGCATTCCCGCCCACAAGGTCAACTACAGGGCCAATCTCTGGGCGCTGCAAAGCCTTGGTGTCGACCGCATCATCGCGACCAACACCGTCGGCGGGATCAGCGAGGATCTTCCGCCTGGCGCCATGGCGATACCGAAGCAGCTCATCGACTACACTTGGGGCCGGGAAAACAGCTTTTTCGATGGTGCCGACCAGGCGCCCCGGCACATCGACTTCACTCGGCCCTACGACGAGCCGCTGCGCCAGGCGCTTCGCGATGCTGCGGCGAAAGTCGGCAAGCAGATCAAGTTCGGCGGAGTCTATGGCGTGCTGCAAGGGCCGCGGCTCGAGACTGCGGCGGAGATTTTGCGCCTGCGCCGCGATGGTTGCGACATGGTGGGAATGACGAGCATGCCCGAAGCCGTGCTGGCGCGGGAATTGCAGGTTCGCTACGCCTGCCTGGCGCTTTCGGTGAACTGGGCTGCGGGGCTCGGCGAAGGCCTGATCGAAATGGCCGACATCAAGCGCGTACACGGCTTCGGCACCGTCGAACTGATCGGAATCGTCGAGGCGCTCGTCGAGTCCGAAGCGGGAGGCATTTGAGCCTTGTTGCTGTTCAGTCCTGCTCCCCAGGCGGCTCGAGCGGCGGCGGCACGTCGTAGCGGGTGATCTGCACGATGACGCCAAGCGCGGGGTGGTCGAGATAATGGAATTCGCCGCTGCGCAATTCGCGCCTCTGCTGCATTTTGTAGACGCGGCGAGGCTCTTGCTGCACAGGTTCTTGCTGCACAGGTTCTTGCTGCATCGACTGCTGCCTCGACCGAGCTTGCATTGACTGGCGCCGCGAGCTTGCAGCATCTGTTTCGATGAGCCAGAGCTCGACGTCGCAAAGCACCCGGTCGCGGTTGGCGTTGAAGCGCAGGCTCATCATCCCTTGCAATTCGGTTCTTCCAGCGACTCTCTCTCCGCCGGCGATGTGGACCGGTCGCAGCGGCGCAGCGAAATCCCCCACGGGCTGCCGCCACAGGCCACTGAACAGCACGCGATACTGCGGCGCCTGGGAAAGTGCCCGGTTGGTCTGGCGGAAGTCGCTCAGCGAAGCGGGCAGGGCGAGGAACGCGTCTCGCTCCAGGTCGGGGAGGCGCAATCCTGTGCCTGCCTCGGCGGGAAACGGTCCGGTGTCGCGCCAGGGCGCGAGCTCGGGGGGCAGCGTTTCGCTGTCCGGCTCGGGCTCGGGCTCAGGCGCGGACGATTCAGGCAACAGCAAGTCGCTGACTTGCCGAAGTTCGACCATGTTCTCTGGCCAGACCTGCGGCGGCGCTGCGGCTGGCCAGCTTTCGCGCTCGCGGTCGGCGACCGGCTCGTTGCTGAAAACCGTCACTTCGACCTGGAACCAGCGCTCGAAATCTTGCGCGTCGGCGCTGCCGGCAAGACTGATGCCGCAAGCGAGCGTCAAGGGCAGCAACAGCGAGGCGAGGCGCGCGCGAAAGTCTTCAGCGAGCCGCCGCATGCCGGGAAATCTCGGCAAGGCGGCTTGGGACATTGGCAACATCGCGAATGCCACGACTTCAAGCCGTCCGCGCGGCTGGCAGCCCGGGCTGCGTGATGCGCCCGAGCAGGGCCTCGATGTAGCCAAGCTTGTCGTCGGCCTCGCGGAAGGCTTTCTTGAGCTGCAACTGGCTTGTTCCGCCGAGGCCGAAGTTGTGCGGTTCGGACTGGACGAGCTGCGCCACCGCCGTCACGTCGATCCGGGCGTCGTCGAGGAACTCGATGCGGCCACCGCTCGCATTGGCCTCGATCTTGCCGATGCCAAGCTGCCGGGCGAGCAATTTCAGTTCGCTCAAGCGGAACAGCGATCGCAGCGCTGCTGGCAGCAGCCCGAACCGGTCGATCATCTCCACTTGCAGCTCGTGGAATTCTTCCTTGCTCTGGCACGAGGCGATGCGCTTGTACAGCACCAGCCGGGTATGGGCATCGGGCAGGTACTGCTCGGGAATCAGCGCCGGGATGCGCAAATTGATCTCGACGGCGTCCTCGCGTTCGAGCGCGCCTCCTGGCATCCTGCCTTCGCGGATCGCCCGCACCGAGTCCATCAGCAGATCCATGTATAGCGCATAGCCGATCTTTTGCAGATGGCCGCTTTGCTCCTCGCCGAGCAGTTCGCCGGCGCCGCGGATTTCCAGGTCGTGGGAGGCGAGGGCGAAACCGGCGCCGAGCTCGGTGGTGGTCTCGATCGCCTCGATGCGCTTGCGGGCATCGGCCGCAAGCGCGCGGCGGTCGGGGATGAGCAGATACGCATAGGCCTGGTGATGCGAGCGGCCGACGCGGCCGCGCAACTGGTGCAACTGCGCGAGGCCGAGCTTGTCGGCCCGGTTGATGATGATGGTATTGGCGCTGGGAATGTCGATACCCGTTTCGATGATCGTCGAGCAGATGAGCACGTTGTAGCGCTTGTGGTAGAAATCGGCCATGACCTTTTCGAGCTGCCGCTCCGGCATCTGGCCATGGGCCATGGCAAGCCGCGCCTGGGGAGCGATCTTGCCGAGCTGGGCGAGCACGCGCTCCATGCTGCGCACCTCGTTATGCACGTAGAACACCTGGCCGCCGCGCAGCAGCTCGCGGCTGATCGCCTCCTTGACGATGGTCTCCTCGTGTTCGCGAACGAAGGTGCGGATCGACAGGCGTTTGGCCGGAGGCGTGACGATCAGCGACAGATCGCGCATTTCCGCCAAGGCCATGTTGAGCGTGCGCGGGATCGGCGTCGCGGTCAAGGTCAGGATGTCGACGCTCGCGCGCAGCGACTTGAGCCTTTCCTTCTGCCTGACGCCGAAGCGATGCTCCTCGTCAACGATGAGCAGGCCGAGCCTGGCATAGGAAATCCTGCTGCCAAGCAGGCTGTGGGTGCCGATGAGGATGTCGACTCCGCCCGAGCGAACGCGTTCGAGAACCTGCTTCTGCTCGGCTGCGGTCTTGAAACGCGAGAGCACTTCGACGATGAAAGGCCAGTCGCTGAAGCGGTCGCGGAAATTCTCGAAATGCTGCTGGGCGAGCAGCGTCGTTGGAGCGAGCACGGCTGTCTGGCAGCCGTTTTGCACGGCGATGAATGCCGCGCGCATCGCGACTTCGGTCTTGCCGAAGCCGACATCGCCGCAGATGAGCCGGTCCATCGGTCGCGGCGAGGCCATGTCGGCGAGCACCGCATCGATCGCCGTCTGCTGGTCGGCGGTTTCCTCGAAAGGGAAGGCTGCGGCGAAGCGCTCGTATTCGGGAATTTCGCACGAGTATGCGACCCCCTGGCCCGCCTCGCGCCGCGCGTGAATCTCGAGCAGTTCCGCTGCGGTGTCGCGGATCTGCTCGGCTGCCTTGCGTTTCGCGCGCTGCCATTGATCGTTGCCGAGCGAGTGCAGCGGCGCCTCTTCGAGGCTTGCGCCGCCGTAGCGGCTGACCAGATGCAAGTCGTCGACGGGAACGTACAATTTGGCTTGCCCGGCGTATTCGATGGTGAGAAACTCGGCGTCTTCGCCTTCGCTGCCGAACGTCGTCAGGCCACGATAGCGGCCGACTCCGTGCTCGATGTGGACGATGGCGTCGTCGAGGTGCAATTCGGCGAGATTCTTCAGGATCAGGTCGGGATGCTGCTGCGAAGGCCGCCGTCGCCGCCGTTGCGCCACGCGGTTGCCGAACAGGACCTCTTCGGTGATAAGCACGAGGCCTTCGTCTTCGAGCCAGAGCCCGCGGTCGATCGGCGCCACGGTGATTCCGCAAGCCGCGTCGGCCTCGATGAAGTCTTCCCAGTGGTCGAAGCTCTTTGGCCAGACTCCGACCCGGTTCAATTGCTGTTGCAGACTTTCCCGGCGGCCAGGGCTTTCGGCGCAGAACAGCACCCGGGCTTCGCAATCCCCAAGGAATTCGAGCAAGGCCTGCCATGGCGCCGGCGATTTCGGATTCAGGGCAATGTCGGGAAGTTGCCGCAGCCGGAACACCTGCCGCGCCGAATCGGTGAGGCGGATGCGCCGGTAGCGTTTCAGCGCCGCCAGAGCTTCGGATACCTGCAGGAAGATTTCGTCGGGCGCCAGGATCGGCCGGCGCCAGTCGTGGGCGCGGTTGCGGTGATGGTTCGCCACTTCGCGCAAGAATGCTTCGCCGGCTTCATGGATATTGCCGACTTGCACCGCCAGGGTCTGTTCCGGCAGGTAGTCGAAGAGGGTATGCAATTTGTCGAAGAACAGCGGCAGGTAGTATTCAAGACCGGGCGAGGCGATGCCATCGCTGACATCGCGATAGATCGGGCATTGTCGCGGGTTGACGTCGAAGCGTTCCTGGAAACGGTCGCGGAAGGCGCTGATCGCGGCTTCGTCGAGGGGGTATTCGCGGCCCGGCAGCGGGCGGATTTCCCGGAGCTGCTGCTGGGTGCGCTGGGTCGCCGGGTCGAAAGTGCGCAGCGTCTCGATTTCGTCATCGAACAGCTCGATTCGCACTGGCGTCTTGCTGCCCATGGGGAACAGGTCCACCACCGAGCCGCGCACGGCGAACTCGGCAGGGTCGAGCACAGTCTCGACGGCCACGTATCCGGCATCGGCCAGTTGCCTGCGCAGGCGCTCGATCGACAGGCTTTGGCCAAGACGAAGATCGAGGCTGTTGGTCGCGACGTGGCTCGCGGGAGGAAGCCGCAGCAGCAGACTCGCGACGGGAAGCACGAGGATGCCCCGGGTCAGCCCGGGAAGCTGCTGCAGCGAGGCGAGCCGCTCGGAAACGATGTCCTGGTGGGGCGAGAAGTTCTCGTAGGGAAGGATCTCCCAGTCAGGCAGACCGAGCACGGGAATCTCCGGATTGCGCGACAGGAAGTAGCGCAGCTCCCGAGTCAGCCGGTCGACGCTTTCGGCGTCCTCGCAGACCACGAGCAGAGGGCCGGCGCCCTGGCGCGCCGCCGCAGCGAGCGCCAGGCTATTCGCCGAATCGCCCCGGATCGGCCAGTATTGCGCGATTCCTGCGCTGGTCGGCAGCGAAGGGTGGAAGATTTCAGCCATGTCTGGCCCGGTTGGTCATCGCGCTTGTCATCGGGCTTGTCATCAAAGGATGATTGCGTGGTCTGAGGCCGATTCGCCGCGCAAGCGGAGGCGAATTGTAGCCCAGTCAGCGATGCAAAATCTGCGGCTGCAGCGCATTGCGCACTTGCGGCAAAGCGAAGATAATTTCGGTTCCTGCAAGGCTCGGGTAGAGGCTGCGGTGGATCAGCAACGACCGAAAGTTGACGATTTCTTCAGCAACTGGAAGCAGCGCGAGGCGCTCGTCCAGGAAATGATTCCCGTCATCGGCCAGCTTTTCAGCCAGCGCAATGTCGGCGTCTACATCTATGGTCGGCCGGTACACAACCGCTCGGTCACGTTCATCATGAAGGCGCACCGGTTCGTTCGCCAGATCGAACGCAACGAGATGTCCGAGTTCGAAACGCATCCGATCCTCATGGCGATGGCGCGTCTCGATCTCTGGCACGCGCGGATCGACCTCGGCAAGTTGACCGTTCGCTACATGGAGCTCGACGCGGCAAGCCCTAATGCGATCTCCCCCGACGTATTCGCGCGCAGGGAGCTCGGCTATCTCGATGGCGTGCGGCAACGCCCTTCGGATCATTCCCAGGACGTGGTTCTGTACGGTTTCGGCCGCATCGGCCGGCTTTGCGCGCGGCTGCTGATCGAACGCACCAGCACCGGCGAGGACATGCGCCTGAAAGCCATCGTCGTGCGCCCTGGCGGACCGGGAGACCTGGTGAAACGAGCCAACCTGTTCAGCGCCGACTCGGTACACGGCGCTTTCCAGGGAACCTTGCGCATCGACGAGGAAAACAACGCCCTGATCGCCAACGGCAATGTCATCCGGGTGATTTACGCCGACTCGCC
>RKSA01000050.1 GCA_007571115.1 Gammaproteobacteria bacterium | reverse complement strand
CCTCTGCGGTGGCGCCGCGGCGCCGCGTTCCGGCCAATGGGCGGACGGTGATCCTGCCGTTCTCGACACGCGCCAGAATCTCCGGCGAAGCGCTGACCACGTGATGGTCGCCGAGGTGGAAAAACACCATGTGCGGCGATGGATTGAGATGGCGCAGGGCGCGGTACAGGTGTAGCGGCTCGCCGCTGAAGCGCGCCGACATGCGCTGGGATAGCACCACTTGCATGCAATCGCCGGCTACGATGTAGTCCTTGATTCGCGCCACCGCGCGCTTGAAGGCGGATTGCGGGAAATGGTGGCGATAGTCGCCGTCGGCGAGCTTGCCGAGGTGATGCGGCGGCAAGTCGGCCTTGCCGCTCAAGCGCTGCTCGAGCTCGTCAAGCCTGGCGCAGGCAGCGGCGAAGGAATCGGGCTGCTGCGGGTCGGCGTTGATGACGAGGGATGCCGTTCCCATGAGATTGTCGAAGATGATGATCTCGTCGGCGACCATCAACAGGATGTCTGGAGTGCCGATTTCGTCGCCATGCTTTTGGCGGAAGAGCGATCCCGCGATTCTCGTTTCCACGTACCGCACGGTGTCGTAAGCGAAATAGCCGACCAGACCACCACCGAAACGTTGCGTTGCGGAGCTCGCGGGAACGCGGAAGCGCTCCTTGAATTCGGCGATGAAGGGAAACGGGTCGGCAAGCTCGTGCTCCTCGACGACAGCGCCTTCGGTCTCGACGGTGAGCCGGGCGCCGACCACGCGCAGCACGGTGCGGCAGGGCAGGCCGATGATCGAGTAGCGGCCCCATTGCTCGCCGCCCTGCACCGATTCGAAAAAGAAGCTGTATGGGCCGTTGGCGAGCTTCAGATAGGCGCTGAGGGGAGTTTCGAGGTCGGCAAGCACCTTGCGCGTGACCGGAATCCGGTTGCAGCCCTGGGAGGCAAGCTGCTGAAAGGACCGCTCATCCATATCGGTGCTGCCGTGGTTTGCCAGAGTTCATCGGCGTGGTTGTTGATTGCACGGTTGTTGGCGACTCTGTTGTTACCGGTTCTGTTGTTGGCGGCTTTGTTGTTGACGGCTTTGTTGTTGCCGACTCTGTTGCTGACGGCCCGGGCGCCGGGCCTGTGCCAGTTGCTCGCGCATGGCGGCGATGGTGGCGGCGTAATCGCCGCTGCCGAAAATCGCCGAGCCTGCAACGAACATGTCGGCGCCAGCCTCGGCGATGGCGCGGATATTGCCCACACCAACGCCGCCATCGACTTCGAGGCGGATCGGATTTTCGGCGCCGTCGAGAATCGACCGCGCCTGGCGGAGCTTGTCGAGTGTTGCGGGAATGAACTGCTGGCCACCGAAACCCGGATTCACCGACATGAGCAGCACGAGGTCGAGCTTGTCGAGCACGTATTCGAGGCAATGCAGCGGCGTGGCGGGATTGAAGACGAGGCCCGACTTGCAGCCCTTGCCGCGAATCAGTTGCAGGCTGCGGTCGACATGATGGCTCGCTTCCGGGTGGAAGCTGATGTAGCTCGCGCCGGCGTCGGCGAAATCGCCGATCAGCCGGTCCACCGGGGTGACCATGAGGTGCACGTCGATGGGAGCGGTGACGCCGTGCTTGCGCAAGGCTTTGCAGACCATGGGGCCGATCGTCAGATTGGGCACGTAGTGGTTGTCCATGACGTCGAAATGGATGACGTCGGCGCCGGCTTCGAGCACCGCGTCGACTTCCTCGCCAAGCCGCGCGAAATCGGCCGAAAGAATCGAGGGGGCGATCAGGTGCTCGTTCATGCGGGGGCCGGCGGTCGTTGCTCGGCAACGTATCCGGAAGACCGGCCGAGGTGCCCTTCGATTCGCGACATTCGCTCGGACAGTTTCCTGATCGCCTTGCGCAGCCGGCGGTCAACGTCCCTGATCTCCTTGCTCAGGCGGCGGTCGACATCACCGATCTCCTTGCGCAAGTTGACTTCCAGCCGATGCAGAAGCACCTGCATGCAGATCACCACGAGCACCAGGCCGAGCAGATTCGGCGCATTTTGCATGAGCACCGCAAACCACGACATCGACACGACCCCTCCATTCCTCTATCGGCACCGGGAAAGTCTAGCACGGCCTTCCCCGGAGAGCGTGATTTCGAGCAAAATTAGCTCGGCAAGTGGCAAAACCGGGAATTCAGTTCGGCGAGGCGTTCCGGGGTGCCGACGTCGACCCAGTCGCCATCATGGCGTTCGCCGCTGACCCGGCCCTGGGCCATGGCGGAGCGCAATAGCGGCGCCAATGGCAAGGGCTCGGGCGCAAGGCCGGCGAAAAGCTCGCGATGCAAGACGCTGATGCCAGCAAAGGTGAGCCGTTGGCCGGCGCCTCCTGCGGCGGATACGCGCCCATCGTCGCCGAGGAAAAAGTCTCCTTGCGGATGGCTCGGCGGATTCGGCACCAGCACGAGATGCGCCAAGGTCGCCTTGCCGTCAAGGCGTTGCAGGCCGGCATAGTCGAAATCGGTCCAGACATCGGCATTGGTGACGATGGCGGCATCGCCGCCAAGCAGAGGCCACGCCTGGATGATTCCACCGGCGGTATCGAGCAGCCGCTGCTCGGCAGACCAGGCGATTTCCAGGCCAAAGCGCGACCCGTCGCCGAGCGCCTCGCGAACCAGCTCGCCGAGATGGAACAGATTGATCGCCACGCGCTTGACGCCGCCACGGGCGAGGCGTTCGAGCTGGCATTCGATGAGCGTCCGGCCGCCAACCTCGAGCAGGGCCTTGGGAACGGAATCGGTCAGCGGTTGCAGGCGCTTGCCAACACCGGCCGCGAGCACGATCGCGTGCATCACTCGATCTGCTGCTGGCCGGGCGCTTTCGAGCCGTACCGCCGAGCGGACATGCGCTTTCCGAGCATCGCGAGCTTTTGCTGCGCCCGGGGTTCGAGCTGCTGGCGAAACCAGGCCAGTAGCGGCGCCATCTGCCGATACTGCCCGGCGACTTCGGTGAAATAGCGCATGACCAGCGGCAGGTCGGCGAGGAATCCGGGCTTTTGGTCGCGAATCGCGAGCCGGCAGAAGATTCCCAGCACTTTCAGATGGCGTTGCAGCCCCATCAGGTCGAAATCGCGGCGAAAGCGTTGCCGGGGAATCGCGCCGATGATGTTCCTCGCCCTGGCGCCTTCGAGGTAGTGGCCGATCAGCTTGTCGAGCAGCGCTGGCTGCCACTCGACGTAGCAATCGCGCAGCAGCGAAACGAGATCGTAGCTGCAGGCGCCTCGCACCGCGTCCTGGAAATCGATCACTCCGGGGCGCCGGGGCTCGGCGGCGAGCAGCATCAGGTTGCGCGAATGATAGTCCCTGTGTACCGCGACCTGGGTCTGGCCGAGCGCCGCCTCGCAAAGGAAGCCGAAACTCTCGTCGAGCATCGCCAGCTCGTTCGGGCCCGGCTCGACTTGCAGCCAGCGGCGGCAAAACCATTCGGGAAACAGTGACATTTCCTCCATGAGCCGCGTTCTGTCATAGTGGGGCAGGCGCAGCGCGTCGACGTGCTCTTGCAGGTCGAGCAGGGTATCGATGGCGGCACGGTACAAGCGCTCGATGGTTGCGCCGTCACCGGTTTTCCGCGCTTCCAGCAAGCACGGCAGATAGAGCCGATCGCCGAAATCCTCGAGTAGCAGATAGCCATGGGCAAGGTCCACTTCAAGCATTTCGGGAACGCGCAGGTCCGCATCGCGCAGCAGCTTGCCAACCTTGACGAAAGGCTTGCTGTCTTCCTTTTCCGGCGGCGCGTCGACGGCGATGCACGAAACTCCCGCCATCGGCCGAGCGCGGAAATAGCGCCGATGGCTGGCATCGCTGCTGACCACTTCCAGCGCATCGAGGCGCGGCGCTTCCGGGTGCAGATCGCGCAGGACCGTCCGCGCCCAGTCGGTCAGGCCGACTCTCCGCTGGTCGCCAGCCAATGCCGGCGCCGGAGATCCCCGCCCAGCCCTACAGGCTTGTCCCATCATGATTCCATGGCTTCATTTCACTATGATTCCGTGCCATTATGATTCCGTGCTTCGGCCCTGCCACGCTGGCGGCTCACCATAGGACTATCGACCTTACATGCAAGTAGTTGAAATGGGAAGCGCATTGCTGCTGCTCGCCGCCTTGCTGGCAGGCGAGCAAGCCATGGCCACCGAGCAGCAGGCGGCAGCCGAATCGCTCGACTGGGTGCCCGCGGAGGCGATGCCCGCCGAGCAGCGCGCGGCGCTGCCGCGAGCCTGTTGCGGAGCATTCATCGATGGCGGCGGCCCGGGCGCTGCTGCTCCTCCGGGCAGCGGCCAAACCGCTTTCACCGCAGCCGAAGGCTTCAGGCGAAGCGCGTCGGGAACGATCAATATCGATGGCAAGGTCACGCTTCGCCAAGGCCTGCGAACGATCCGCAACAACGGCGCCACGATCATCGACAGCACCGCCCGGACCTTCACCCTCGAAGGCGAGGTCGCATTCCGCGAGCCGGGCATGTTGCTGCGAGGGAATGCGGCGCTCTTCGACAATGGCAACGACGCCAGCACGGTCGAGGCGGCGCGGTACGTGCTCCACGGCACCGGCATTCACGGCAGCGCCGAGGTCGTCATCCACGACGGCGCATCGGGCCGGATCACGATCAGCGATGGCGAATTCAGCCGCTGCGAACCCGTTGACCCGTTCTGGACCCTCGCCGCCGAGAAGATGACGCTGCACCCCGAACAGGGCCAAGGCAGCGCGCGGGATCTGCGCCTGCGGTTCGGCGACGTGACGGTGTTCCGCTACCCTTTCGCGATGCGCTTCCCGCTTGGGGACCAGCGAGTCTCGGGCCTGCTGCCCCCGAGCATCGGCAGCAGCCGCAGCGGCGGATTCGATCTGGCGCTGCCGTACTACCTCGACCTCGCTCCCCATTACGACGCCACGATCACGCCGCGCCTGATCAGCGACCGCGGCGCCATGCTCGGCGCCGAGTTCCGCTATCTGGCGAGATCGTCGATGAACACCTTGCGGCTTTCCTGGCTCGGCGATGACCGGTCGTTCGAGCCCGATCTTGCCAGCATTCCCGGATCGGGTTCCCCGCCCGCCGCGAATCGCTGGTTCGCCTCGTTCCGGCACGATGGCTCGCTCGGCGAGCACTGGCAGACGCTGATCGACTTCACTGCGGTCAGCGACCGCGACTGGTTCACCGACCTTGCCGCAGGCGGCTTCAGCGCCACAGCGCACAACCACCTCAACCGGCAGGCGCGGCTGCGCTACCGATCACGCCATCCATGGGGCAACTTGCGCGCCGAGCTCGACGTGCAGCGAATCGAGCTCATCGACCCTCTCGCCGACTCGCTCAATATCGCCAAACCCCACGATCGCCTGCCGCATCTGCGCCTCAGTGGCGATTTCGAGCTCGGCGCGAACTTCCGCTTTGCCCTCGCCGGGCAACTCGCCAGTTTTGACCGCAAGCTCGACGCAAGCCGCATTGCCAGGAGCGACATCGACAACGGCGCACTCGTCACCGGTCGCCGCCTGAACCTGTCGCCGCGCCTGGAATGGTCGTGGCAGGCGCCAGGGGCGTTTCTGCGAGCCACCGCGAGCCACGAACACGTCCGTTACCAGCTCGAGCGGCAGGCGCTCGGCAGCCCTGCCAACCCAAGCCTGGGAATGACTGGCCAGAGCATCGACGGCGGGCTGGTTTTCCAGCGCCAACGGGCCGGCGGCAAGGGCTTGCAGACCCTCGAACCGCGCCTGTTCTATCGCTACCGGCAATATCGCGAACAGCGCAAGCTGCCGGTTTTCGACTCTTCCGAGCTGAACTTCGGCTTCCGCCAGTTGTTCCGCGAACGCCGTTTCAGCGGCGGCGACCGCTTCGCCGACGCCAACGAGCTCGGCGTCGCCGTGACCAGCCGCGTGTTCGATGATGCAGGCCGCGAGCGAGGCCGTTTCAGCCTTGGGCAGGTGCGCCACTTCCGCGACCGTCTCGTCAGCCTGTCAAGCCCCTTGCGGCAATGGCAGCCGCTGTATTCGCCGGTCGATGGAACTTCGGCACTGGTCGGCGAGCTCGAATACCGGCACGGCGCGAACTGGCGGTTCAGCGGCGACGTGCAGTGGAACGAGCATCACCGAAGCGTCGATGAAGGAAGCATCCGCGTGCGGTATCAAGGCGAGCGCGAGCGCGTGTTCAATCTCTCCTGGCGTTACCGCTCGCTGTTGCAGGCGACTCCCTACCTGTTGCAGGCGAACATCGAGCCGAACATCAACCAGACCGAAGCATCGGCAGCGTGGCCGCTTGCGGCGAACTGGACCCTGCTCGCGCGCTGGCACCACGACCATGCCAATTCGCGGAACCTGGAAGCTTTTGCCGGTGTCGAATACCGGAACTGCTGCACGACGATTCGCCTGATCGCGCGGGAATGGCTTGACGAACACGAATTGTTTGTTCCTAATGTCGGTTCCAACCGGGGAGTGTTCGTGCAGGTCAGCTTGCACGGCGTCGGCAATCTTGCTGGCGGCGGCCTAAGCGATTTGCTCAGTGACGGAATACAGGGGTTCAAAGATGCCGATCATGAATAAGCTGTTCTCGCCTGGTTCGTGGCGGGCCTGGGCGCTGCCGTGGGCCTTGCTCGCCTTGCTCGCCCAGGCCGCAAACGGCCAGGAGCGCCAGATGCTCGACCGCATCGTCGCCATCGTCGATACCGGCGTGGTGCTGCAAAGCGAGGTCGAGGCCCGGCTCGCGGAAATCTACACCAATGCGCTCAGGGAGAACCGGCCCGAACCCGACCTTGAGGATATCTACGACGACGTGCTCGAGGCGCTGGTGCTCGAAAGCCTGCAACTGCAGATCGCCGAACGGATCAACATCCGCTTCGATGACGACACGCTCAACCGCGTGCTCGAATCGATGGCGCGCAACAGCAACATGAGTTTCGACGAATACGTGGGCAACCTGGAGCAGGCCGGCGCGTACCTGCGAACCCGCGAGCAGGTGCGGCGGCAACTGACCTTGCAGGAGCTGCAGCGAGGCCTGGTCAACCAGCGAATCCGCATCACCGACCAGGAAATCGAGAACTTCATCAATTCCGAAATGGGCCAGGAGCTGATGCAGCCCGACTACTTCCTCAACCACATGATGGTGCCTTTCGCGGCCGACGAGGAAAACGAGTCGCGAGAGCGGAAAATCGCCTATGCGCAACAGCTCGTGGAACGCCTGGAAGCGGGCGAGGCTTTCGTCCAGGTACGCGCTGAAGCGATCGAAGGCGGGCAGTTCCCGGTAACGGCCACCGATTTCGGCTGGCGCAAGCTCGACCAGATTCCGGCGCTGTTCGCTGGCATCGTCGAGGAACTCGCGGTGGGCGAGATCGCGGGCCCCCTCGATGCCGCCAATGGCTTGCACGTCGTCGAATTGGCCGACCAGCGCGGCAGCACTTCGCGCCTCGTGCAACAAACGCATTTGCGCCACATCATGCTGAGCCCCAACGAGATTCGCGACGCTGAGCAGTCGCTCGCGGAAATCGAGCGCCTGCGCGAGCGCATTGTTGCCGGCGAGGATTTCGCGACGCTGGCGCGGCAGAACTCCGACGACGACTCTTCGGTGGTCGCCGGCGGCGACATCGACTGGATCAACGAAGGCGCGATGCCGCAATCCTGGGCGGATGCAGTGAGCGGCATGGAAATCGGCGACCTCAGCGAGCCCGTTCGCACCGAAGGTGGCTGGCACCTCATCGAGCTGCTTGGCCGCCGCACGACCGACTTGAGCCAGGAGTTGACCAAGGCCGAGGCCGAGAACGTCTTGCGCAACCGCAAGTTCGATCTCGAGCTGCAAAACTGGCTGATCGAGATCCGCGAAGAAGCCTTCGTTGAATACGTCGATTGAGCATCCTGGCACGATCCGCCGGCTCGCGCTGACCCCGGGCGAACCCGCCGGCATCGGCCCCGAGCTGTGCGTGCAGCTCGCCCAGAACCCGCCTGCCAATGTCGAGCTCGTCGCGGTCTGTGATCCCAGCCTGTTGCAGGAACGGGCAGCGGTGATCGGCTTGCCGCTGAGGCTTCGACCGCCCGGCGTCGCTCGGCAGCCATGCACTCGCTGCGAATTGCGCATCGAGCCAGTCAGGCTCGCGGCGCCATCGACGCCGGGC
>RKSA01000218.1 GCA_007571115.1 Gammaproteobacteria bacterium | reverse complement strand
CGGTATCGACGTTGGCGCGGTCGAGGGGCATGACGAGGCCGTGCTCGATCTGGAAGGCTTTCATGGATCGTCCTCGCTGGTCCTGTTTGTTTTGCTCGTCTTGCTCGAGCTAGATGCTTCGCACGTCGACGAACTGGCCGTGGATCGCTGCAGCAGCCGCCATCGCCGGGCTGACGAGGTGCGTTCGCCCTCCCCTGCCCTGGCGGCCTTCGAAATTGCGGTTCGAGGTCGAGGCGCAGTGCTTGCCGGCCGGGAGTTGATCGGCGTTCATCGCCAAGCACATCGAGCAGCCCGGAGCGCGCCACTGCATTCCTGCAGCGGTAAAGATGCGATCGAGCCCTTCCTGCTCGGCCTGAGCCTTGACCAGCCCCGAGCCGGGAACGACGAGGGCCGACTCGATGTTGCTCGCGATGCGCTTGCCGGCGACGACCCTGGCAGCCTCGCGAAGATCCTCGATCCGCGAATTGGTACACGAGCCGATGAACACGTAGTCGACGCGGATGTCGCGGATCGGCGTTCCTGGGCGCAGGCCCATGTAGGCGAGGGCCTGCTCGATGTTGCCTCGCCTGGCGCTGTCGGGCTCGTCCTCGGGAAGCGGGATCGACGAGCCGATCGGCGCGACCATTTCCGGCGAGGTTCCCCAGGTGACCTGGGGCTCGATGTCCTCGCCGCGCAACTCGACGACGCGATCGAAGCGCGCGTCGCTGTCGCTCGCGAGCTCGCGCCAGGCTGCGGCCGCGCGCTGCCACATCGCACCCTTGGGGGCGAAGGGCCTGCCTTCGAGGTAGTCGAGGGTCTTTTCATCGACGGCGATCAGCCCGGCCCGCGCACCGGCCTCGATCGACATGTTGCACAGGCTCATGCGGCCCTCGATGCTCAGCTCGCGGATCACTTCACCGGCGTATTCGATCGTGTAGCCCGTTCCGCCGGCTGCGCCGATCTTGCCGATGATCGCCAGGGCGACGTCCTTTGCGGTGACTCCGGCGCCGAGCCTGCCGCCGACCCGCACGAGCATGTTCTTCATCTTTCTTTGCAGCAGGCATTGCGTCGCGAGCACGTGCTCGACCTCGGAAGTGCCGATGCCGTGGGCGAGCGCTCCGAGCGCTCCGTGGGTTGATGTATGCGAATCGCCGCAGACGATCGTCATTCCCGGCAAGGTCGCTCCCTGCTCGGGGCCGACGACGTGGACGATTCCCTGCCTCGGGTCGGCCATGCCGAGCTCGGTGATGCCGAACTCGCGGCAGTTTTCATCGAGGGTCGCCACCTGCAACTGCGAGACCGGATCCTTGATTCCCGTCAGGCCCTGCTGCCGCTCGTCGGGGGCCGTGGGAACGTTGTGATCCGGGGTCGCGAGATTGGCGTCGGCGCGCCAGGGCGAGCGGCCCGCCAGGCGCAGGCCCTCGAAGGCCTGGGGTGAAGTCACTTCGTGGATGAAGTGGCGGTCGATATAGATCAGGGCGGTGCCGTCGGCGCGCTGCTTGACGAGGTGCGCGTCCCAGATCTTGTCGTAAAGCGTCTTGCCGGTCATGCTTGCTGCCTCGCGAGAGTGTCGAGAGTGGCGCGAGAATCGCCCGGCAATGGATTGCGCCGCACTTCGCCGCACTGGCCGCAGTCGCGCAGCAAATGGTCGAGCAGCACGATCGCCAGCATCGCCTCGGCGATGGGGGTGGCACGGATCCCCACGCAAGGGTCGTGTCGGCCCGTGGTCACGACTTCGGCGGCTTCGCCGCTGGTGCTGATCGTCCTGCCGGGAATGCGGATGCTCGAAGTCGGTTTCAGGGCAACTCTGGCGACAATGTCCTGGCCCGTCGAGATTCCGCCGAGAATGCCACCGGAATTGTTGCCGAGGAAGCCTTGCGGAGTCATTTCGTCGCGGTGCTCGCTGCCTCGCTGGGTGATCGAGGCGAACCCCGCGCCGATCTCGACTCCCTTGACGGCGTTGATGCTCATCAAGGCCTTGGCGAGGTCGGCGTCGAGCCGGTCGAACACGGGCTCGCCGAGGCCGGCCGGAACTCCGCTCGCGGCGACATCGATGCAAGCGCCGATCGAGTCGCCTTCCCTGCGCAGGGCGTCGACGAGGGCTTCCATTTCAGCGACCTTGCCCGCATCGGGGCAGAACAGCGTGTTGTTCTCGATCTCGTCGTAGTCGACCTTGCCGATGCGGATCGGGCCGAGCTGGCTCAGATAGCCGCGCACCACAACACCGTGGCGCTCGGCGAGGCATTTCCTGGCGATCGCCCCGGCAGCGACTCGCATGGCGGTTTCCCGGGCCGAGGCGCGACCGCCGCCGCGGTAGTCGCGAAGGCCGTATTTCTGCGCGTAGCTGTAGTCGGCATGGGAGGGGCGGTACAGGTTCTTGATCTTGCCGTAGTCCCTGGGCCGCTGGTCGACGTTCTCGATGAGCAGCCCGATCGGCGTTCCCGTGGTGCGGCCCTGGAAAACTCCCGAAAGAATCCGCACCTGATCGGTTTCCCGGCGCTGGCTGACGTGGCGCGAGCTGCCAGGCCTGCGCCGGTCGAGGTCTTTCTGCAAATCTCCCTCGCACAGCTCGAGCCCAGGCGGGCAGCCATCGACAATGCAGCCGAGCGCCGGCCCATGACTCTCGCCAAAACTCGTCACGGCAAATGCCCTGCCGATACTGTTTCCCGCCATCCGCAAACCCGCGCCAGTCCAACCAAAACCGCCAAATTGTACACGAAATCGCCCACCCGCTAGCTACACGACCCCGAAAAGCCCCAATATCAGCCCTCTTCCATGGGAGGCGAGTGCTATACTGGGCTTTCATCTTCAGGCAGGGTGGGCAATGCAGATACTCGACGGGAAATCCTGCGCTGGGCAGATTCGTGCTGAAATCGCTGCGCAGGTGCGGCAGTTGCTTGCTGAGGGGCTCCGCGCACCGCATCTGGTGGCGGTGCTCGTCGGTGACGATGGCGCGAGCGAGACCTATGTCGCGAACAAGGTTCGCGACTGCGACGAAGTCGGTTTCAACTCGACCGTGACGCGGCTCGGTGCCGACGCCAGCGAGGCCAAGCTGCTCGCCCTGATCGCCGAACTGAATGCCGACGATGCCGTCGACGGCTTCATCGTGCAATTGCCCTTGCCCGGGCACGTCGACGAGCACCAGATCACCTTGGCGATCGACCCGGCGAAGGATGTCGATGGCTTCGGCCCGTCGAACGTGGGCCTGATGTGCCTCGGCAAGCCGGCCTTCCTGCCGGCAACGCCGAACGGCGTCATGGAACTGCTCGCGCGCCACGACATCGAGACCGAAGGAAGGCATTGCGTGGTGCTCGGGCGCAGCAACATCGTCGGTACGCCGATGTCGATCCTGCTATCACGCAATTCCCGGCCCGGCAATTGCACGGTGACGATCGCCCACAGCCGCACTCGCGGGCTGGCGAAGCTCTGCGCGAGCGCCGACGTGCTGATCACGGCGATCGGCAAGCCGCATTTCGTTACCGCCGACATGGTCAAGGAAGGCGCGGTGGTCGTCGATGTCGGAACGACCCGGCTTGCCGATTCGAGCCGGCCTTCGGGCTTCCGCCTCGTCGGCGACGTCGATTTCGCGCAAGTCGCGCCGAAATGCTCGTGGATCAGCCCCGTGCCCGGCGGAGTCGGGCCGATGACCCGCGCATCGCTGCTGCAAAACACGCTCAAGGCGTATCGCAACAGGACGAGGCAAGACGATGTTTGACGAATTGCAACCACTGCCGCCAGACCCGATTCTGGCACTGACCCCAGCGTATCGCGCCGACCCCAACCCGGACAAGATCGACCTCGGTGCCGGAGTGTACAAGGATGAACACGGCAAGACACCGGTCATGGCCGCAGTCAAGCAGGCTGAAAGGACGCTGCTCGCCAAACAAGACAGCAAGGCCTACGTCGGCCCTGCCGGCGCCACGGGCTTCAACGAGGCGCTCGCCGAACTCGCTTTCGGCGCCGATCTGGCCGGAGCGCTAGGCAGCCGCAGGACGAGCCTGCAGACACCGGGCGGCTGCGGTGGCCTGCGGCTGGCGGCCGAATTTCTCGCCCGGGCCAATGCAGGCGCGACGGTCTGGGTGAGCGACCCGAGCTGGCCCAACCACGTGCCGCTGTTGTGCGCCGCCGGGCTCGGTATCGCCCACTATCCGTATTACGACTTCGACTCCCATTCCTTGCGCTTCGACGCGATGATCGACAGCCTCGGCAAGGCCGCGAGCGGCGACGTCGTGCTCCTGCACGGCTGCTGCCACAACCCCTGCGGCGCCGACCTCGACCGCGAGCAATGGCTGGCCCTGCGCGAACTCGCCCTCGCCAATGGCTTCACGGTTCTGATCGACATGGCGTACCAGGGGCTCGGCGACGGCATCGAGCGCGATGCGGCGGGAGTGCGCCTGCTCGCCGAAGCGCTTCCCGAATTGCTGCTCGTTAGTTCGTGCTCGAAAAACTTTGGCCTGTATCGCGAGCGCACGGGTGCGCTGTCGGTGATTTGCCGCTCGGCAACCGTCGCCAAGGCCGCAGCGAGCCAGCTCGCGGCGATCGCCCGGGCGAGCTATTCGATGCCTCCCGACCATGGCGCTGCGGTGGTGCAGACGATTCTCGAAAACTCCGACTTGCGCGCGAGCTGGGAAGCCGAACTCGCGGCGATGCGCGAGCGAATCAACGGTCTTCGTGGCGCCCTCGCGGAACGCCTCGCTGCGGCCGGAACTGGCCGGGATTTCTCCTTCATCGAGCGCGAGAAAGGCATGTTCTCGTTCCTCGGAGTGAGCCCCGAGCAGGCCGAGGCATTGGTGAACCAGTACGGCATCTACCTCGTCAAGTCGGGCCGGATCAATGTTGCCGGAGTCAACGAGGCGAATATCGGTTATCTGACTCGCTCGCTCGCGGTGCTGCTGCGAACTTCGCCCTGATTCAATCCTGAAAAGGCGAAGGAGTCTGGCAGTTCCAGCAGATCGCGAAGCTCGCGCCGTTCGCTTCCCGGCAGCGCGGGCAGCGCCAGTCGGGGCGGTGGTCATCCTCGCCGTAAAGGTATTCATCGACGATGTCGAAGGCGCGAAGATAGTCGAAGGAATGCTCGACCCAGACCTCGGGCCAGCTCTCGACGAAGGGAGTCTCGCCATAGGCCGACATCATGTCGGCATTTTTCACGACCGCCTTGATTCCCGCGACTTCGAGCAGATTGCGAATCTGCCAGACGTCGATGACGTTTTCTGAACTGAACACTCTTTTCATGGGGTTTCCACAAGGTGCCGCAAGGTCACCCTCCCCTTCCATGGAACTTCCAGCCTCCCACCGCATCGAGCTGCGCCTGCGGCTTGCTCTCTGCGACTCCCCCTCAAGGAGGGAGTGATATTGTGGCTTCGTTTTTTTGCAACCGTCATCGTGACACGTGGTGCAGGCGCAGGCCGCATAGGTACAGGCTTGCCAGGTAGACGAGCAGGCCGCCGAGGACGAGCAGGGCCAGTCTGCCGATTCTTTCGAGCAAAGTCCATTCGAGCCATTGCTGCCACGGCCCGGCGAGGGCCAGCAGGACCGCGACCATGGCAAGGTTGGCTGCGAGCATCTGCCAGCCGAGCCGCTTCCAGCCGGGCTGGAAACGCAATGCGCCAGCGCTGCGCAAGCCATGCAGCAGCAGACCGGCGTTGAGCATCGCCGCGAGGCTCGTCGCCAGCGCCAGCCCGACGTGGGCAAAACCCGACAGATAGAACGCCAGGTTCAGGACCATGTTGACGCTCATCGCGAGCACGCCGATCCGCACCGGAGTTCGCGTGTCCTGGCGAGCATAGTAGCCGGGAGCGAAAATCTTCACCGCCATGAATGCCGTCAGCCCGGCGGCATAGGCGCGCAGGCTCGCTGCGGAGCGCTCGATGTCGAAGGCGGTGAAGTTGGCATTGTGGAACAGCGTGACGAGCAGGGGCTCGGCGATCAGCAGCAGGGCCAGGGTCGCGGGAATCGCGATCAGGCAGACGAGCTGGGTCGCCCAGTCGAGCGTTGCGGAGAATTCGTCCATCGACTCGCTGGCGTGCTTGCGCGACAGGCTCGGCAGGACAACGATGGCGATGGCAACGCCGAAGGCGCCGAGGGGCAGCTCCATCAAGCGGTCGGAATAATATAGCCATGACACGCTGCCAGTGACGAGCAGGGAGGCGATCACGGTATCGAGCAGCAGGTTGATCTGGCTCACCGAGACGCCAAACAGCGCCGGCAGCATCAATCGCTTGATTCGCGCGACTCCCTCGTGGCCGCGGCTCGGCTGCGGCACAGGCAGCAGGCGGATGCTGGCGAGGAACGGCAACTGGAAAAGCAACTGCGCGAATCCGGCGATCAGCACTCCCCAGGCGAGCGCCAGCGCAGGTTCGTCGAGCCATGGCGCGAGCAGCAGCGAACAGCCGATCAGCGACACGTTCAACATCGCCGGAGTGATCGCCGGCACCGCGAAATGGCCATAGCTGTTCAGCACCGCGCCACACATCGCGGTCATCGAGATCAGCAGCAGATAGGGAAAGGTGATGCGGAACATCTGCACGAACAGCTCGAACTTGGCTGGTTCGTCGAGGAAGCCGTAGGCGAGCGCCATGGCGAGCAGCGGCGCCGCAGCGACGGCGCAGACCGTGATCACGCTGAGCAGCCCGCCGAGTTCGGCCGCCACGGCGTTGACGAGCTGCCGAACGTCGGCGTGGCTGCGCTTGGCGCGATACTCCGAAAGCACCGGAACGAAGGCCTGATTGAAAGCGCCTTCGGCAAATAGCCTGCGCATGAAGTTGGGGATCTTGTTCGCGAGCAGAAAGGCATCGACGGCCTCGCTGGCACCGAACAGCCTGGCGATGACGACGTCCCGCGCCAGACCGAGCAGCCGCGACAGCATCGTCATCGAGCCCGTAACGCCGCTGGACTTGAGCAATCGTTCGTCGGCGCTCGAATCGGCTGCGGCGACCGTGCCGGATTCGGTCGTGCCAGATCGGGTCGCGCCAGATTCGATCATGCCAGGTTCAGTCGCGTTCACAGGGACGGGATCATTGGCCGGAATTGTTGACATGGGCAGGCGAAAACGGCATAGTGTCGCACTTTTTTCGGGGCGGTTCGAATGCCCCCGGCACGGAGGAACTCTCCTTGGCAAATTCCCCTCAGGCACGCAAGCGCGCCAGGCAGGGCGAAAAGCGGCGTCGGCACAACGCCTCGTTTCGCTCGATGGTGCGAACCTCGATCAAGAAAGTTCAAGCGGCGATCGAAAGCCGCGACCATCAGGCTGCCAGCGAAGCGTACCGCAACGCGGTTCCGGTCATCGACCGCATGGCCGACAAGGGCATCATCCATAAGAACAAGGCGGCGCGGCACAAGAGCCGGCTCAATGCGGCGATCAGGGCCTTGCAGTAGCCCGTCTATCGCGTCTAGCCGGTCAGCACCAGATTGTCGCGGTGGATGAGCTCCTCTTCGCCGGCATAGCCAAGCAGTTCGGCGATTCGCGCGCTGTCCTGGCCGAGTAGTTTCGCGACTTCTCCGCTCGCGTAGTTGACCATCCCCCGGGCAATTTCCCTCCCTGCCGGATCGAGACAGGCGACGACTTCGCCGCGCTGGAACTTGCCGCTGCTCGCCGTGACCCCCACCGCGAGCAGGCTGCTGCCATGGCTGCGCAGACTCGATACCGCACCGGCATCGAGGCGCAGCGAGCCTTGCAAGGTCAACTGCCCCGCGAGCCATTGCTTTCTCGCCGTCACCGGCTCGCGGTCGGCGCCGAGCCAGGTGCCAAGCGGCTCGCCCTTGCGCAGGCGCAGCAGCACCTCGGCAGCGCGACCGTTGGCGATGATCGTCTGCGCACCCGAACGCGCCGCGAGCCTGGCAGCCGAAAGCTTGGTAATCATTCCGCCGCGGCCGAGCCTGCTGCCGGTGCCGGCGAGAACTTCGAGCCCGGCCTGGCCGGCCCGGGCGAATTCGACGAGCGAGGCTTCGGGATTCTTGCGCGGGTCGGCGTCGAAGAGCCCGTCCTGGTCGGTGAGGATCACCATGACCTCGGCTTTGACGAGGTTCGCCACCAGGTCAGCGAGATCGTCGTTTTCGCCGAGGCAAAGCTCGGCGGTCGCCATCGAATCGTCTTCGTTGACCACGGGCACCGCAGCCAGGGCACGCCACGAGGCAAGCGGCGAGCCGGCAATGAGATAGC
>RKSA01000010.1 GCA_007571115.1 Gammaproteobacteria bacterium | reverse complement strand
AGCCCCAACATCACTCCCCCCTTGAGGGGGAGTCGGCAAGGCAAGGGCGTCAGCCCGCAGGCGCGCCGGTGGGGGGAGCGCCGGCACGGCGCCAGTCTCCGGGGGGTGTCGAGCTGCGTTTTCTTCAGCACCCTAGCAGCGAAGGAAAAGGTCGAGTCAGCCTGTAAGCCGGGTTCTGTCGAGGACAATCATTCATCTGCGACCTGCGTCACCGCAGGCCTGTAGCGGCCTACCCGAATCCGGCGCGAGCCACGCCGTGGGATTCCTATTTGGCCTTGCTCCGGGCGGGGTTTACCTTGCCGCGGACTGTTGCCAGCCGCGCGGTGCGCTCTTACCGCACCATTTCACCCTTACCAGACCGAAGCCCGGCGGTATGCTTTCTGTTGCACTGGCCGTGGGCTCGCGCCCCCCAGGAGTTACCTGGCGCCCTGCTCTATGGAGCCCGGACTTTCCTCCGCCAGCACCAAAGGCGCCAACAGCGATTGCCCGGCTGACTCACCCCCGAGCCTAGCCGGTTTCCCCGCCGATAACAAGCTGATGAACAGGTTCAGCATTGTTCAAGTCTGGAAAGCTTCGTCGCCAACGCTTTCTTGGGGGCGGTGTCATCGTACTGGTTCCCGCTCATGAAAACCCGCTACTCGGCACGCCATCGCTGCAATTCGGTGTCGAGCTGTTCCAGCAGCGGCTGGATGTCGCTTGCTGCGCAGCTCGCTTCCAGCCTTGCGACGATCCGGCAAATTTCGACTGTGCTGCGGTTCGTTTCCTCGGCGAGGCCGTGGAGTTTCGATTTTGCCTTTTGTGCGGCGCTGTCCGACGACGAGTCGTAGATGGCGTTTTGCCTGCCCATGAGCGCCGCGAGTTCCTCTGCACGAATATGCAGCTCTGCCGCTGCGCCGGGATTGCAGCCCAACTGATTCCAGATCCACGCTTCGGGGGCTTCGCGACCGGGGAGGAAAAGCACCGGAACCTCAAATCCGGCGGCTTCGTGTATTTTCTGCCTGGACTGGCCGCCACGCCTGTCACCGTCGAGCACGAAGACAAAATTCCGGATCAGCCCAAACTTTTGCAATGCACTGGCATGGGCCGGGAATTCATCAGCGCCAGTGTCGCGACCAATGCGAACCGATTCGCTCGCCATGCCTCTTCGGGGAAGCAGCACATCGAAAATGCCTCGCAGCATCGCTTCAGCCGATTCGTCCTCGCAAAGCAGGTTCAGCGCGTCTCCAGAACGTCCGTACAAGGCGTTTTGCACGATGTCGCGATACGGCGGCTGTACCGTCACCTTGCCATGGCTGTCCCGGTCGAGGAAGATGCGCGCGTTCTCGGGGACCGAATCAAGCACGACGGGGCTATGCGATGTCACGATAACCTGCAAGTCTTTGCGCAATGCCAGTTGCTGCAATTGCAGCATCAGCAATTGCTGCACCCAGGGGTGCAGTCCAGCCTCGACCTCATCGATCAGCACGAGGGCGTCTTGCAGTTGGGCAATTTCCCTCGCGAGCCGCAATATGGAGCGCTCGCCTGCCGCCATGTGAAACTCGGAATAGGCGGCACCGCCCTCCTGCGTGGCGAATAGCAGATCTTTCTTGCCGTTGCCTGACAGCCCGACAACTTCAGCGTATCTGAACGGCAACATCTGCTGCGCGAACTGGATCTGGGACGACGTCAACGGCGATTCCTGCAAGGGAGAACCGCGACGGGACATTTGCAGATGGCTGCGAACTTCGGATGGATTGCTCAGGTTGCTCAATGTGCGCAAATACAATGGCCGCTCGGGTTGCGTCGCATTGCGCCTTCCATGAAAGCTGCGGTTCCAGCTCCTGCCCCTTTTCCAGAGCATGGATTGCCGACCGGTCGGGGTCGAATAGTCGAAGCCGAGCAGGGTTTCCCGTTTCTCGTCCTCTCGCTGCCCCGTTTTCGGCCTGTGATCGGGGAACAGCGTCGATGGCACGAAATCCTTCACGCCAGCACCTGGAACCTTGTACGCACACGCCGCCGCGAACAGCACCGTGGACTTGCCACTCGCATTGCCGCCCGCGATTACGCTGACCGGGTAATCGAAGGAAACCCGAACATCGTCGATTCCCCGAATCCCGCCCAGGCGAACTTCCGCCAGAAAGTGCCGCATATGCGGCTTCTTTCCTTGCAGTTGCCCCCATAGCGATTTGAGGCGCTTTTCAATCACCTGATGTTCTCCGCGAAGCTCTCAAACCACCCGATTTACATCGACTCCAGGCCAGCAGCTTACCTCGGAGTATAACCGAACGATTGCCCAGCCTGACCCTTTGACTGGAAGGCCAGCCGGACGATCGGCGGATCAAATGGGCAGATGGAGGCCGATGTAGCCGATCTCGACCTTGCGCGCCACCTCGTCGATCCTGAGATGAATGCGGTACTTGCTGCCAACGCGCGCGTGCAGTGCAAAGAGTGCGGCACCACCCGCTCCGGACTGAAACAGGCGGGCATCGCGCAAACTCTCGGATTGCATCGTTGATCGAGATTCCGGGGTGACCTTGGTGCGCCATCGAGGGGCCGCTCCGTACTGCCACTCGGCTGCCGACCTGTCCAGCGCTTCCAGCTTGCGGACAATCTTGCGAAGCAATGCGTGGTGTTCGCTGAGATGGAACTCCACTTCAGGCCCAAACAGAAGCGACGGGAAGAGCTGGGAGCGGTTGGCCCAAAGTCCCTCCGCACTCGCTTCGGCTCGCTGCCGGTTGCGATACCGGGAAATGATCGATTGCGCGTGTGACGCCCGAGTGAG
>RKSA01000069.1 GCA_007571115.1 Gammaproteobacteria bacterium | reverse complement strand
CTAGTGCGCCTGTAGCTCAGTTGGATAGAGTAACTGGCTTCGAACCAGTTGGTCGGGAGTTCGAATCTTCCCAGGCGCGCCAATCTTTCCCCGGTTGCCGCTTCTTGCCCACCGCTCGCTACCGCTGTCGAGAAGTTCTGGCGGGTGGCGGCGGCGAATGCCCGCAAATGAGAATTGCCGACTTGCCTCCGCCCTTGTTGCTATTTCCCACGCACTACCTGGGCAATCTGGTGCTCGGGCTGCCCTGGGTTTTGCGGGTGCTCGAAAGGCGCACCGAGGCGATTGCCGTGTTCGACGCAGCGTTTCGGCCCTTGCTGTCGATGGTTCCCGGGCTCGATGCGCGGGCGATGTACTATCCAAGAAAGGAACTCGCCAGGGAGCAGCGCCTCGGCCACCGCCTGGGCCATTACCTGCGCTTTCTTGGCGAGTTGCGGCAATATCGCGGGCACCGCCTGATCGACCTCGAAGGCGAGCGCTTTTCCGGAGTGCTGGCGAGGCTGAGCGGCTGCCGCGAACGAATCGGGCCTGCGGCGAAACGCGCCAACTGGTTCTACAGCGAGGTGTCGCAGCTCGACTATCTCGCCCATCGCCACAATGCCTTCGGCGAAATTCTCGGCAGCTATGGAGTCGGCGATGCTCCGCAGCACGAGATCGACTTCCAGGTGGCGCCGAGTCTTGCCGAACGCGTTGCTGCGCGATTGCCGGGCCGCCTCGCCGGACGGCCGCTGGTGATCGTTCACCCGGGCGCCAGTGTCTCGTACAAGCTTTGGCCGGGCGGGCATTTCGCGCGGCTCGTCGAGGGCCTCGCCGCAGCCGGATTGCAGCCCATCTGGATCGGGGCAGGCGCCCTGGACGCCGGGGCGGTCGCCAGCATCGAAGGCGAATTGCCGCAGCCCATGGCGATCAACTTGTGTGACCGCCTGGATTTTCCCGAGCTGGTCGCGTTGTTTCGCCAAGCCAGCTTGTATGTTGGCTGTGACAGCGGCCCCATGCATCTCGCTGCAGCTACAGGGTTGCCGGTGTTCGCCCTGTTCGGCCCGAGCCGGGAAGCGATCTGGGCGCCTCGCGGCGCCCGGAGCACGGTGTTGCGAGGCGCGACTTGCGCGGAAGATTGTGATGCATGGCATTGCCGAAGCGATTATCATTGCCTGCGGGCCTTGACGCCGGAAATGGTCTTGTGCTCCATCGCAAAGTCGATGGGTTCCGATCAAGAGCATCGCTGATGAGCCCGGGCGCCGCATTGGCGGTGCGGCGGAACAGCCTGGAACAGGCCGGAGCACGGGCAATGGCGGCAAAGATTCCTGTCAGCGTGTACATGATCACTCTGAACGAGGAAAAGAACATCGGCTCGGCGCTAGGCTGCATGGCCGATTTCGACGAGGTGATCGTGGTCGATGGCGGCTCGACCGACCGCACCGTCGAAATCGCCGCAAGCCATGCCAATGTGCGGCTCTCGACCCAGCGTGAATGGCGGGGGTTCGCTGCCCAGAAAACCCATGCCATGTCGCTGTGCCGCAACGAATGGGTGCTGAATGTCGACGCCGACGAGATCCTCACCAGGGAATACATCGAGCAGGTGCGCAAGGTCGTCGCCAGTGACGAAGTCGACGCGCTGGAATCAACGAGAGTGCTGTATCGCTGGGGCAAGCGGCCGCGCTGTTTCGGCGGCAAGGAGCGGCTGATCCGGCTGTTTCGCAAGAGCGCCGGGCATTATCCGCCGAAGCTGGTCCACGAAAGCGTTGCCATCAAGGGCAAGGTGGCGTACACCGACGCAGCCATCGAGCACCACGAAAACCTGATCTTTACCTTGCGGGCCCTCAAGGCCTCGCGCTATGCCGAATCCCGCGCAAGGGACAAGTTCGGCAGCAGCGGCGAGGTCTCGGCGATCATCTTGCTGGGCATTTTCCCATGGACTTTCGTCCAGCACTATTTCCTCAAGGGCCATGTCCTCGATGGCATTGGCGGCTTGCTCACAAGCACGAACGCAGCTTTCTACGCCTTCATGAAATACGCCAGATTGTGGGAGTTGCAGCAACACCGCGACCAATGAACTGCGGCACACAAACTTTTTCTCCTGTCGATTCGACTATCTCGCTGATTGTGAATGGAATGTCCATTGGCGATAGCCGATAGACGGCGGAACCGGGGCATTCTTCCAAACCCGAGAGACATGCAATTGCTGAATTCCCTCGCGGCGCCGCTAATTCATCAGGTGTCCACCAATCCGGACGAACCCCCCGAGTTTATTGAAGTCGTTGCGTTGCGCGGGGAGCACTCCAATCCACTTGCATTCGATGCGGAGAAAATTGCGCCGCTGCAGGCGGAGTTCTACCCCTGGGTGGAGCCGCTTGTGCTGCGCGCAACGCCCGAGGAGGCTTTCGGCAAAGCCCTTGACGTACTCAAGGGGATGGGGCTCGAAGTGGTGGCGACCCACCCCGAACTAGGCTTGATCGAAGCCGTTGACACCACGTTCTGGTTCGGCTTCAACGACGATGTGGCCGTGCGGGTGCGGGCGTACCCTCAAGGATCGGTCGTCGATGTGCGCTCGGTATCGCGAGTGGGCCTTACCGATGTAGGCGCCAATGCGAAGCGCGTCGGAGAGATTATCAGGCGAATGTCCGGCGATTGAGTGGCCGCTTCCTCTTTGGTCGATCCCCACCCCTGCGCCGAGCTGATGCGACAAGGGCATTGACTGACGTACATCAGTCGCGAATCCCTACAGCCAGCGCCTTGGGTTCCCGCCAGCATGGCTCTTTTGCCA
>RKSA01000192.1 GCA_007571115.1 Gammaproteobacteria bacterium | reverse complement strand
GGCAGCGGCTCCATCGTCATCCAGCCCCTGAGCGGCACCTGGGGGTCTTCGGTTCCCGGCGCCCTGCAGTCGAGCAGCAGGGCGGGGCGGACTCCCGGCTCGCCCGTATCGACGTTGTGCCGCGCCGATCCACTGCCCTCTATCGAGACGTCCGAGTGCGCGGGAACCAGGTTGAACCAGTGCTTTGGTCCGCCGCGATGAATCCACCGTTCCAGCTCCTGCGAACTTTCCACCGAACTCCCCGCGAGGCCCGGTGACAGCAGCGCCACCACCAGTGCCGGCATCAGCGCTGATTTTGCCCGATTCGCTCGATACACGCCGAAACGGGCGCGTATTCTGGCAACGCGTGTTCTGGCAACGCGTATTCTGGCAAGGAGTATTGCGCGGGCCTGGGCGATAGCAGTATGCATCGGGAGAGCTGCTGTGGGTCGATGGCTTGCAAGCCCATCTTGCTGCCAGGGAACGGCAGAGTCAACGATTTGGGCAAAATTCGCATCGCTGCGCAAGCGCGTCTCAAATCACGGCTCGCGCTCGAAAACGGGCGACACAGGCAAGGGCGCCGACGTCACGTGCCTTTCCTGCCGAAAAACGGCAGCAGTTCGGGGGTGGCCGCAACATAGGCGCGATATTCGGGGTCTTCGCCCCAGCGCGTTTCGGCCCGTTGCTTCAGCATGTTCACGCCGCTGATGCGGGTCAGCAGAAGGTAGACGAACACTGGAGAAACCAGCGTGACGAGCTGCCAGCCCGACAGCGCAGGAAAGGCGATCACGGCGATTCCGGCCCAAAGCACGATTTCGCCAAAATAGTTTGGATGCCGCGAAATCGACCACAGCCCGCTGCTGATGAAGCGGTCCTTGTTCGCCGGGTCGGCACGGAAGCGGCTTTTCTGCGTGTCGGCGACGACTTCGAAGACAAATCCCGCCACCCACAGGACCAGCCCCACGACGAAGAAGGCGTCAAGGCCGACGGGTTCGACCGTGCTGATCGCCGCAAGGCCCGCCGCCATGGTCACGTAGACCCAGGTGCCGCTCAAGGTCCAGGTGAACAGGGAATGGAAGAAATCGATCTTGATCCGATCGAAGCGGCCATCGCTTCCGGCTCGCTTCACTCGCGCGAACAGAAAGCTTCCCAGGCGAATCGACCAGACCGCGATGAGCAGGCACAGCACCAGGCCGCGAATGTCGAGGGACGGATGCAAGATCGCGACCACCACGAGCGAGGACAGATAGGCGATGCTTCCGGTCAGGTCGAAATAATGTTCGGTGCGGTAGATCCAGGCGGGAATGAAGGCCAGCCAGTGCAGCAGGTAGATGACCACGCCGCCGACGGCGAACAGCGGCAGAGCTCCCCAGGAACTGCTCCAAGAGGCGCCGCCCTGACTCCCGGCCCAGCCAACGCCGGCGCCGAACAGCAAGGAAATGATCGTGAAAACAACAGCTTTTGCACTAGTCAATGGAATTCCACCCCCGCAACGGCGGCACCGTCCTCGCGAGCAACAGCAGGGCACACCTGCCGCCTCGTCTTCGACACGAACCGCCGAATCACTCAATCGACTCACCTGTCCATCTATACGCCGAGCCTGGCACCAGCGGTTCAATCACCGCGCTGGCGCCTTGCTGGCCGAATTCAGGCCGTGATGCCTCGATCACGGCAAATTCCCGCCAAACGAGCTCCCATTTCAGGCCACGGCAGGCCGTGAGAACTGCTACCATTGACCTGGTTGGATCGACAGGCGAGGTGCGGCGATGACGAGCAGGAACATCCTGATAACCGGAGCGACCGGCCTGATCGGACGCGCCTTGGTGCGGCAGCTCGAGAGCCAGGGCCATTGTCCCCTGGCCTTGCGTCGCGACGACCCTGACGCTCGATTCCGCTACTCCGCTCGCGACCGGCAAGTCGTTCTTGACCCGGACGTCGAACTCGATGCGGTCGTCAATCTTGCTGGCGCCAATATCTCCGCGCGTCGCTGGAGCGCAAGCTACAAGCGGACGATCATCGACTCCCGAGTCGACCTCACCCAGGCGCTGGCGCGGGCTCTGGCCGAAGCCGCGCACAAGCCGCGCGCCTTTCTTTCTGCCTCGGCGATCGGCTTCTACGGTGACACTGGCGCGACGATCGTCGACGAGTCGAGCGAACGCGGTGACGATTTTCTCGCCGAGGTCGCCGGCGACTGGGAAGCCGCATGCCAGCCAGCGGCAGCGGCAGGAATACGCACGGTCAACATGCGTTTCGGCGTCGTCTTGAGCAGGCGGGGCGGAGTCGTCAAGCAGATGCTGCTGCCTTTCCAGTTCGGCCTCGGAGGCAAGCTCGGTGATGGCAGTCAATACATGAGCTGGGTCGCCCTGGCCGACGTGCTGGCGCTGATCGATCTTTGCCTTGGCGACGACAACATCAGCGGTCCGCTCAATTTTGTTGCCGGCTCGCCGGCGACCAATGCCGAGTTCACCCGCGCCCTGGCCGAGGCAGTGCGCCGCCCGGCGATTTCGCCGTTCTTGCAAGCCTGGCTGATTCGCCTGATGTTCGGCGAGATGGGCGAGGCCCTGCTGCTCGGCAGCAACCGCGTCGTGTCCCGCCGCCACGGGGAAATCGGCTTCACGCCAGCCTTCCCCGACCTCGCCAGCGCCTTTGACTCGAAGTGACCGGCTGGAGACAGTCGGATGGCCATCGCTTGGCGGCGGTTTGGTTGCGGTATCATCGTGCCTGTTTGTTGTAGGGTCTTGCCGTGGACTTTGTCATGATACGCACACAGCTTTACCTTCGGCGCCCGTC
>RKSA01000213.1 GCA_007571115.1 Gammaproteobacteria bacterium | reverse complement strand
GAAATAGCCTGTCGCTCTCCTCGATTCGCATAGCGCTTGCAAGGCAAGAACGGCAAAAAGCAGCATGAAATAGAACTGCGTCTGGAATGCCACCAGGATCGACATCCAGGAGAATGGAATCGAGAACAAGACGACGGCTGCAAAAACCGCAAACCAGTCAAGAAGCTCCGAATGCTTGCGCAAAATGATGCAAACAACGAACATCCCGGTCAATGCATGGAGGAACGCGCCCAAGATCATTTGCAACTCAGGATCCCACCCGGAGTTCCACGCAAACAGCGCGATCGCACTCAAGCGGGTAAAGATGATGTAATGGCCATTGTGCGGGTCGAACAGATTCCAGAAGCCGTAATTTCCTTGCAGGAGCGGAGCGTAAACCGCATATGCCTCAGCGTCCCACTCGTCATGGAAAGGGATCGAAAGCCCGTACACGTCGATGACGAAGACCATCGACGAGAAAATGATCGCGAATGCGCCAAGACTCGCCAGCCCGCGCAAGGCGGCATCGCTGACCAGCGGTCTTGTCGGCGCCGCGCCGGGATTGCCTGCTTGCATGGCGAACCGTGGTTTCGCATCGAGGAACCGCCATTGTGCCGCATTCAGGCATCGCGGTCACTCGCGGGGGGGCGGCATTGGGGTACAGCATGAGAGTGCGGAGCTATGGGAGTGCGGAATGAGAGCGAGCTTTTGCTAGAATTCGCAAATGGACGTCACGCCGATTCTCGATCCTCTCAACGAACAGCAACGCGAAGCCGTCACGAGCCAGGCCCAGAGTCTGCTCGTGCTCGCAGGCGCCGGCAGCGGCAAGACCCGGGCGCTCGTGCATCGCATCGGCTGGCTGCTCGCGACTCGCCAGGCCTCTCCCTTCGAGCTGCTCGCGGTAACCTTCACCAACAAGGCCGCGCGCGAGATGCGCGAGCGCGTCGAGGCGCTGCTCGAAACGAGCATGGGGCAGCCGAGCCGGCAAGAATCGCCCGATAGTGGTAGCGACACCGCTGCCGGCGGGCTCGTTCGCGGCATGTGGATCGGCACTTTTCACGCGCTGGCGCGCCGCCTGCTGCTTGCGCATCGGCGCGAGGCCGGTTTTCCCGACGGCTTTACCGTGATCGACAGCGACGACCAGTTGCGCATGGTCAAGCGAATCTCCCGGGACATGAAAATCGACGACACGCGCTGGCCGCCGCGACGCTGCCAATGGGCCATCAATGCCTGGAAGGAGGAAGGCCTGCGGCCTGGCAATATCGAGCCCGGGCAGGACGGACGGCCCCGGGAACTGCTCGAGCTGTACGAGACCTATCAGAATTCCTGCGAGCGCGGCGCCATGGTCGATTTCGCCGAGCTGCTGCTGCGCGCCCACGAGCTCTGGCTCAATCATCCCGGGCTGCTCGCGCACTACCAGAACCGCTTCCGCAACGTGCTCGTCGACGAATTCCAGGACTGCAACTCGATTCAATACGCGTGGATTCGCGTGCTCGCCGGAGAAAGCGGCAAGGTGACCGTGGTCGGCGACGACGACCAGTCGATCTATGGCTGGCGCGGCGCCAAGGTCGAATACATCCAGCGCTTCCAGAGCGACTTCCCGAACGCCTCGCTGATGCGCCTCGAACGCAACTACCGCTCGACCTCGACCATCCTCAATGCCGCCAATCAACTGATCGCGAACAACCAGGGCCGCCTCGGCAAGACCTTGTGGACCGACGCAGGCGACGGCGAGCGAGTCGGGCTGTACGACGCCTTCAACGAACAGGACGAAGCGCGCTTCATCGCCGAACGAATCGAATCGTGGCTCGGCCAGGGCGGGCGCCATTCGGATGCCGCAGTGCTGTATCGCTCCAATGCCCAGTCCCGGGAACTCGAGGACGCGCTGCTGCGGGCGAAGATCCCGTATCGCATCCATGGCGGCCTGCGTTTCTATGATCGGCTCGAAGTCAAGAACGCTCTTGCCTACCTGCGCCTGCTCGTCAATCGCCACGATGACGCCGCCTTCGAGCGGGTCATCAACATTCCCACGCGAGGCATCGGCGACCGCACTCTGGACGCGATCAGGCAGGTCGCGCGGCAGTCGCAGATCTCATTGTGGGCAGCGGGCGGCAAATGCGTAAACGAGCAATTGCTCGCGTCCCGGGCTGCCGCTGCGGTGCTGCGATTCCTGCAATTGCTCGACGGCCTGCAAGGCGAATCGGCAAAGCTCGACCTGACCGGGCAGGTCCAGCTCGTGATCGAGCAAAGCGGCCTGCTCGAGCATCACGAGAAGGAAGGCGGCGAAATGGGCCAGAACCGCCTGGAAAATCTCCAGGAGCTCGTCAATGCCGCCGGCGGTTTCACTGAGGCAGTGGAACGCGAGGGCCTGACGATGGAAAACCCGCTAGCCGATTTTCTCGACCAGGCGGCGCTCGACGCCGGCGACGCCCAGGCCGGAGAGCACTCCGATGCGGTGCAACTGATGACCTTGCATTCAGCTAAGGGGCTCGAATTCCCGCTCGTGTTCCTGTCGGGCATGGAAGAGGGGCTGTTCCCTCACCAAATGTCGATGGAGAGTCGCAACGGCCTCGAGGAGGAACGCCGACTTTGCTATGTCGGCATTACCCGGGCACAGCGGAAACTGTATCTGACCTATGCCGAATCGCGGCGGCTGCACGGCCAGGTCAACTTGGGAATGGCTTCGCGCTTCGTCAGCGAGATCCCTCCCGAGCTGCTCGAGAATCTGCGCCTGCGCGCCCAGTTGCGACAGCCGCTGCGGAACATCGCGCCACGCAGGCCCACAGCCCCAGCAGCGCCAGTGGCGCCGAGCCTGCCGCTTGGCCAACGCGTTGCCCACGGCAAGTTCGGCGAAGGAGTCGTCTTGCAAAGCGAAGGAAGTGGCGTCAATGCCCGCGTGCAGGTAAATTTCGATCACGTTGGAAGCAAATGGCTGGCTCTGTCCCACGCCAAACTGGAACTTATCGGGCCTTGAGCCCCGGGAGAACATCATGAAAACTTCGTTTCTTGCGCATTCGCGCACCTTATTCACTATTTCCACTCTTTCAACGCTGTGTCGGCGCAATGGCGCGGCCAATTGGCTGCTGCTCGTGTTGCTGCCAATACTTGCGGCCTGCGGCGAGCCCGCCACGCCGGAAGACGCGGCAGCGGCGCCTGTTGCAGAGCAGGTCACGACCCACGAATGGAAAATGATCACGTCCTGGCCGAAAAACCTGCCAGCGCTTGGCACCGCGCCCGAGGAATTTGCCCAGCGCGTTGCGCGAATGAGCAATGGTCGCCTGCAGATTCGCGTCTATGGCGCCAACGAGCTCGTCGGCGGCCTCGAGGTGTTTGACGCGGTATCCCAGGGAGTTGCCGAAATGGGCCATAGTGGCGCGTACTACTGGCAAGGCAAGATCGCCGCGACGCCGTTTTTCTCCAGCATCCCCTTCGGCCTGACCGGCTCAGAACAGGACGCATGGCTATCCTTCGGCGGCGGCAACGAGCTGTGGCGCGAGCTCTACGAGCCGTTCGGCCTCATTCCCGTTCGCGGCGGCAATACCGGCACCCAGATGTTCGGCTGGTTCAAGCGCGAAATCAATTCGCTCGAAGACCTGCAAGGGCTGAAAATGCGCATTCCGAGCCTCGGCGGCGAAGTGTTTCGCCGCATTGGCGGAACTCCAGTGACGATGCAGGCGAGCGATGTCTTCAACGCCTTGCAGACGGGCCTGCTTGACGCCGCCGAATTCGTCAGCCCCTATAACGACCTGGCTATCGGCTACCATGAGGTGGCAGACTATTACTACTATCCGGGTTGGCACGAGCCGGGCTCAACCGTCGAAGCCATCATCAACCAGGCCGCTTTCGACAGCCTGACTCCGGACTTGCAGGAAATCCTGCTCGCAGCGACCGAGGCGATGAACCAGTCGCTGCACGAGGAGCTGATCGCCAGGAACAACGAGGCGCTGCGCGTTCTGGTCGAGGAGCACGGCGTGCAATTGCGCAGGCTGCCCGATGAGGTGCTCATCGAACTGAAGCGAATTTCCGAGCAAGTCATCGAGGAACTCGCTGCCAGTGATCCTGCGGCAGCGCGAATTTACGAATCCTGGCGCGAGTTCCGCGCTGACGTGATGAACTATCGCGAAATCGCCGAAGAGGCCTTCATCGAGGCGCGGCGCCTGCCAGCCGATTGACTCGCGGCAGGCAGGCCTCGCAGCCACCGCGAATTCGCGGCCGCACTCAATTCCCCAGCCACTCGGGCAAGGCGGTCGCGAGCCGGGGCTCGAAGGCGAGCAGTAGCAAAACCACGAGCTGCATGAGCACGAAGGGAATCGCGCCGCGATAGATGGCGCTCGTCGGCAGCTTGCCGGGCGCCACGCTGCGCAGGTAGAACAGCGAGAAACCGAATGGCGGCGTAAGGAAGGACGTTTGCAAGTTGACGCAAATCATCACCGCGAGCCAGACCGGATCGACTCCCATGGCAAGCAGCGCCGGGCCAACCATCGGCACGACGAGAAAGGTGATCTCGATGAAATCGAGGATGAAGCCAAGCAGGAAGACCACGAGCATGACGATCAGCACCGCCGAGAACACGCCTCCCGGCAGGCCGGCGAAAATCTCCTCGATGAGCTGCTCGCCGCCAAAACCCCGAAACACCGAAGAAAAGATCGTCGCCCCGATCAGGATCAGATACGCCATCGAGGTCAGCTTGATGGTTTCCAGCGACACTTGCCGCAACACCGAAACATTCAACTTGCGCCGCGCAAGCGCGAGCAATGCGGCACCTGCGGCACCGACTCCGGCCGCCTCGGTTGGCGTGGCGAGGCCGAACAGGATCGAGCCTAGCACTGCCGCCATGAGCGCCACCGGAACGAACAGGCTGCCCACGACCTTGCCCGCCGAAACCTTGCGCTGGACGCGTTCGAGCTGCGGCGCGGCTTGCGGATCCAGCCACGCGACGACCGCCACGTACAAGGCATAGGCACAGACCAGCAACAGCCCCGGCACGACCGCGCCAGCGAACAGGTCGCTGATGGAAACGAAGTCCGGTGCGAACACTCCGGCGTTCAACTGCGACAACTGGTAGGCGTTGCTGATGACTTCGCCAAGCAGGATCAGGCAAATCGATGGCGGAATGATCTGCCCCAGGGTGCCCGTGGCGCAGACCACGCCACAGGCCAGCGAAGGCCGGTAGCCGGCCTTGAGCATCGAGGGCAGCGAAAGAATTCCCATGGTGACGACGGTGGCGCCGACGATTCCCGTGCTCGCAGCAAGCAACATCCCGACGAGCACGACCGAAATGCCAAGCCCGCCGGGAAGCTTCGCCATGGCAGCTTCCATCCCTTGCAGCAGTTCCTCGGCGATTCGCGATTTTTCCAGCATCGCCCCCATGAACACGAACAGAGGCACGGCGTACAGGTTCTGGTTGACGAAAACGCCATAGATTCGATTCGGGATCAGGCCGAGAAAGGCGTCGTCGAACACGCCGGCGGCCAGGCCAAGCCCCGCGAACAGCAGGGACACTCCCGACAGGGTGAACGCCACCGGATAGCCCGCGAGCAAGAACAGGCAGACGACCAGGAACAGCAGCAATGGCAACAGCTCGACCATGGGATTCGGCAGGCCCCCGGTCGATGTCAACGCAGCCCGGCGGCGAAACGTTTCGCGCCGGGGCGGGTCGAGCCAGAACGGAGCAGCGCACTCATCGCTGTTCCCCAGCGCTGCGGAACTTTTGCAGCGCGCGGAGAAATTCCGCGATCCCCTGGACGAGCAACAGCCCCGCGAGCAGCGGGATCAAGGTCTTGAGCAGGAACACGAAAGGCAGGCCGCTCGTTTCCGCCGAACCCTCGAGACTTTGCCAGGAAAGCGCCACGTAGTCCCAGCTTGCCCAGATGATGAACGCGCAAGTGCCGCCAAGCAGCAGCACGGTCCCCACCATGTCGATCAGCGCCTGCCATTGGCTCGCGAGCCGGTTGTAGAAGAAGTCGACCCGCACATGGCCCCTGGCTTTCAAGGTATACGCGGCGCCAAAGGCGAACAGCGCCGAGTTGATGTACGTCACCGACTCCTGCAAGCCGATGTGGCCAACGTGGAACAGATAGCGCAGCAGCACGATCAGCACGACCACCAGCACCTCGGCGACCGCGAGCCAGCAGATCAGCCTGCCGATACGCTCGCTCCACGAATCGATCGCCGCGATCACGGCGTTGCCTCGATCATTCATGACATCATCCAGACTCGCAGCAATTGCCAGCTCAGCAACACGATCGCACCCGCCAGGCCGATCATCGCCACGCCAAGCAGCCATAGCAGGCCACGCTTCATGCGTCGCCCAAGCCGCTCGCGCCAGGGCATTTTCGCCGTGGCAGGCGGCGGCACCGATTCGAACAGGCGGCCAAAGCTGAGCAAGGCGAGCGCCCAGCAAAGAGCCACAACACCGAGCATCAGCCAGCGGTCACCAGCGAGCCAGGGGTTCGGGATCACGCTCGCCGCCATCATCGCGGCAGCGGCAAACGCGAGCAGCCAGCAAAGCCAGCCCCATTTCCGCACCAGCCTGGCAACCCGCGCCAATCGATCGATCATCGTCGTGCTTCCCATCTCGTTCGCGCCACCACTTTGCGCAACCGGGGCAAAGAAGGCAAGCTTATCCCAGCACGCCACCGGCTGACAGCATCTTGCCACAACCGTGTATCATTGGCTGCCCGTCAAAACATCACGGATAGAGAGCCGCTCGCCATGTTGACCGTCGTTTCGCCCGCCAAGACCCTCGATTTCGAGAGCGAGGTCCGAACCCGCAAGCATTCACAGCCGCGCTTCCTCGAAGATGCTGCGCGTCTCGTCGAGCACATGCGCTCGCTGGAACCCGGGGACTTGTCGGCGCTGATGGACATCAGTGCGGATCTTGCCGAGCTCAACTGGCAACGCTTTGCCTCGTGGAGCACTCCGTTCAGCCTGCGCAACGCGCGGCAGGCGATGTTCGCGTTTCGCGGCGATGTGTACCTCGGCTTGCGCGCCGAACAGTTCGGCACTGCGGAGCTCAATTTCGCGCAAAAGCATTTGCGCATCCTCTCGGGGCTCTACGGCGTGTTGCGCCCCCTCGACCTGATCCAGCCGTACCGGCTCGAAATGGGCCGGCAAGTCGCCGTCGACGGCCATTCGGGGCTGTACGATTTCTGGGGAGCGCGCCTCGCGCATTCGCTCAACGAAGACCTCGCTGCCCAGCCGCAAAAGCGCAAGCTGCTCGTCAATCTCGCATCGAACGAGTATTTCCATGCGATCCGCAGCGACGCGCTCGAAGCCGAAGTCATCACTCCGGTATTCAAGGACCGCACCGCCCGGGGCGATTATCGCGTAATCAGCTTTCTGGCGAAACGCGCCCGGGGGGAAATGGCCGCGTGGATCATCAGCAAGCGAATCAATTCGGCTCGCGCATTGAAAAATTTCGACGCGCGCGGCTATCGCTTCGCCGCCAAAGAGTCGACGCGGGACCGGCTCGTGTTCCTGCGCGACCGCGAACATTGACCGGCCCCACCATACGCAGCCTGCCTTTCAGCCAGGCTTGCGAAAACAACAAGCGACCGATTCTCAAAGTTCTGCAAAGGCATCTCGAAGGCGCTCGCAGCCTGCTCGAAATCGGCGCCGGAACCGGGCAACACGCCGAGTTCCTCTCCCGCCATTTTCCCGAGCTCGATTGGCAGGTATCGGACACGGCAGAGAACCTGCGCTTGCTGCGACCGCGAAGCTACCGGGCTGGCCTGGCGAAACCCATCGCGATCGACATCGATGACGCCCACTGGCGTTGCGGCAAGTTTGACGCGATTTTCAGTGCCAACGTCTTGCATATCGTCGCCAAGCCAACGGTGGAGAACTTCTTTCGCGGCCTCGGCCAGCATTTGCGCGATGAAAGGCTGCTGTTCGTCTACGGACCCTTCCGCTACCACGGCGAGTACACCTCGCCGAGCAATGCCGACTTTGACCGCTGGCTCAAGCAACGCGACCCGGCCAGCGGAATTCGCGACTTCGAGTGGGTACAAGGCCTGGCGGCGAAAGCCGGGCTGATCCTCGTCGAGGACAATGCCATGCCCGCCAACAACCAATTGCTCATCTGGCGCAGGCACGGGAGGCTTGCTCAGCGCTCCTTCTCGCGTTAGGGCGCCTCGCGTTAGGGCGCCTCGCGATCAGGCATCTCGCGGTAAGGCAATAGTCTTCGCGCCGCCTGCTGGTAGGCCTCGACGTGGGCCCGTTCCTGAACGACGAAGT